>CANKON010000023.1 GCA_947484105.1 Methylococcaceae bacterium
TCTTTTTTAACTTCAACGCCGTCACCGCGATATTTATCTGCAATCGCTAGTAACGTATCCGTGCCGCTTCCATCATGTTGATTCAAAATCACCGCTTCAACCGCATCGCGTAATTCGTGTGGAATATCTTCGTAAATTGCAAGTTGTCCCGCGTTCACAATGCCCATCGACATTCCCGCTTTAATCGCGTGATACAAAAACACGGCGTGAATTGCTTCACGAACAGGATTATTGCCACGAAACGAAAATGATACATTTGACACGCCGCCCGAAATTAGCGCGTGCGGCAAAGTGCGTTTAATTTCTCGGGTCGCTTCAATGAAATCAACACCGTAATTGTTGTGTTCGTCGATGCCCGTGGCGACGGCAAAAATGTTGGGGTCAAAAATAATATCTTCAGGCGGAAAACCAACTTGTTCAGTCAGAATTTTGTAAGCGCGTTGGCAAATTTCGATTTTTCGTTCTTTCGTATCGGCTTGCCCGACTTCATCAAACGCCATCACAATCACAGCTGCGCCGTAACGTCGAACCAATTTGGCTTGTTGAATAAATTTGTCTTCGCCTTCTTTCATCGAAACCGAATTGACGACACCTTTGCCTTGAATACATTTCAAGCCCGCTTCCAAAATGTCCCATTTCGACGAATCAAGCATTATTGGTACTTTTGAAATATCGGGTTCAGAAGCAATCAGCATCAAAAAACGCACCATCGCTTCTTTGGATTCGAGCATTCCTTCATCCATGTTGATGTCGATGATTTGTGCGCCGTTTTCGACTTGTTGTTTGGCAACATCGAGTGCGGCTTCAAAATTTCCTTCGATAATTAAGCGTTTAAATGCGGCTGAACCTGTGACGTTTGTGCGTTCGCCGACATTCACAAACAAACTATCGGCTGAAATTTTTAACGGTTCTAAACCTGATAACGCGCAATGTTTTGGAATATCAGGGATTTGACGTGGTGGGAATTTTTCAACTGCTTTGACAATGGCGCGAATCGTGTCAGGCGATGTGCCGCAACAACCGCCGATGATGTTTAAATAACCGTTTGCCGCCCAATCAGCGATTTCAGCCGCCATCATTTCAGGCGTTTCATCATATTCACCAAACGCATTTGGCAAACCTGCATTCGGGTGAGCAGAAACGTGCGTGTCTGCGATATTCGATAATTCTTCAATATATTGGCGTAATTCGGTTGCACCTAACGCGCAGTTAAACCCGAAAGAAATCGGTTTGACGTGTTTCAACGAATTCCAAAATGCGCCAACCGTTTGACCAGAAAGCGTGCGACCTGACGCATCGGTGATTGTTCCCGAAATCATCACAGGCAAGGCAAAACCCAATTTTTCAAATACACTTTCCACGGCAAAAATCGCGGCTTTTGCGTTCAACGTATCAAACACAGTTTCAATTAAAATTAAATCCGCGCCACCGTCGATTAACGCTTTTGTCGCTTCTGTATAAGCAACCACTAAATCATCAAAAAAGATATTGCGAAAACCTGGATCATTCACGTCAGGCGACATCGACGCGGTGCGATTTGTTGGTCCTAAAACGCCTGCGACAAAACGTGGTTTTTCAGATGTTGAAAATTCATCAGCGGCTTCACGCGCCACTTTTGCTGCTGCAAAATTGAGTTCATAAACGAGCGATTCCATTTCGTAATCCGCCATCGCAATCGTGGTCGAATTAAAGGTATTCGTTTCAACAATATCTGCGCCCGCTGCAAAGTATTCGCTGTGAATCGCTTTGATAATGTCAGGTTGCGTCAAACTCAATAAATCGTTATTACCTTTGACATCAACGTGCCAATTGGCAAACTGCTCGCCGCGATAATCTTTTTCATCGAGTTTGTAGCCTTGAATCATGGTTCCCATCGCGCCATCTAAAAATAAAATGCGTTCGGAAAGATGTTTTTTGAAAAGTTCTGTTCTGTTCATGAAGTGAATTTGTTGCAATAAAAAGATGCCGTGAATAATAACAGACACGGCATCTAGTTTGCCAAATCGCGTGAAAAACCGAAATAAAACTAAGCCGTGGCAGAGAAAAGAGAGCCTGTGCTATTTTGAATCGGATTGCCGTTATCAAAAGCAAATTGCAGCAAAAAATCTTGCAAATTTACCGTTGAAGATGAATCGTTTGATGATGGAGTAAGATTAGAAAAATTCGCTTTTAACTCACTGTTATTATTTAAATCCTCTGTTAAATTTAACAAATTATTTGAATTGTTATACGCAGTTTGTAGCTTGGCATTTATATCTGAATTTGTATTGGGCGCAGAAGTTCCCGTAATGCTTATGCCCATATCTTGAAGCATTGCAACATCTAAATTTGAAATGAATTTCACTTCACCTTTTCTTACTGATGGTGCCATTAAATCTTCGGGGATTGCGACATGATAATAAGCTGATCCTGAACCAAAATCCGCTGGTGTTAGGGGAACGGGATTTCCACCATTTGCCGTTTTAGCATGACGACCTACAAAAAAAGGCACACCATTTTTCGTTGTAATAAGTCCATCATAAGCGGTTTTAATAGTCTTATTTTTATTATCAATCAAGCCTGTAAAAGCCAAACCGTGCAAAATTTCATGCGTCAAAATAGTTGTTAAATCATATTTGTCAGGTGTCGGTTCGCCTGTAAATGACATTTGATCCATTTTCGCTAAATTGATATGGAGTGTTGAATCATTTGTGTTGAAATTCAAATCCATACCACGAATGGAATCTGCAATAAATGTGGTGTCTGCATTAACATTATCAGGATTGTCGGTTGTAGAAATTACCGAAGCACTTGCTTGAGCTAATACGTCGGTTTCCTCATTTATGGTCAAAACCCTTAGATTAAAAATAGCTTTAGAACCAATAAATTGACCGATATTTTCTAACGCCGTGGCAATGTTAGCTTTAACATCAGACAGATATTCACCTAAATCCGCACCACTAAAATCAACGATGTATTGTAAATTTGTGCCACCTGAAATTTTAGTGTTTATTTCATCCGTATTTTCTGGAATAGGAACGGGGAGGTTGTCTATTCCGTTATTAGTATCATCGGGTGCAGGTACAGTATCGCTATTTTGAGTCAATGCGTTGTATAAGTTTTGAACAAAGGTTTGCAATGATTCATCTGACGATTCGGGAGCAGGCAATCCTAAATTTTGTAGCGTTTGAATCACGCTTTGGACAAACGATTGCCCATTATCGTTATTTACGCTCGAATCATTGCCGTTATCCGTTACCTTCGCCATTTCAGTAACGTTTGGCATAATTTGGGTTCGGAACGTTGGCGATAAATTGTTATAAATGTTTATCTGCCGTCCCGCAATTGATGACATATCAGCCATATTCGCTCATCCTGTTTCAGTGAAGTTTGATTTTATTAAAATTTCCCACTTCCCATTATCGGCGCAAATGACAAAAACTATAATTTACTGATTGATAGAGAAACGATAGCCAAAACCTCGAACCGTTTGTACTAAATCTTCGCGTTCGTAAGTTTCTAAAATTTTTCGCAACCGTCGAATATGCACATCCACCGTACGCTCTTCAATATAAACGCTACGTCCCCAAACTTGATCTAATAATTGTGTGCGATTAAACACCTTATCAGGATGCGTCATAAAAAATTGCATTAAACGAAATTCCGTCGGACTTACATCAACCACTTTGTCGCCAATAGTTAATCGATGCTGCTCAGTGTCTAACGTTAAATCGCCCACTATAATTTGCGGTGACCATTGGTGTTTGCTGCTGCGACGTAAAACTGCGCGTAATCGCGCCACTAATTCGCGTGGTGAGAACGGTTTTGTCATGTAATCATCAATGCCACATCCGAAACCGCGAATTTTATCTTCTTCTTCGCCACGAGCCGTCAGCATGATAATAGGCAATTCTTGATAAATCGGTTCTTTACGCAAACGTCTTGCCCATTCGACACCGCTTACATTCGGCAACATCCAATCCAATAAAATTAAATCAGGTAAGGTATCATTTAAAAATCGTTGTGCATCTTCAGCGTTCGCAACGGCATGAACGGTAAAACCTGCTTGTTCCAATACCACGACTAGCATTTCTCGAATGGCATCTTCGTCTTCAACAACGAGAATAATAAAATTGGGCATAATTTTTAGGTTAAAAAATGAAAGGTTCCATTCTAACAACTTGTTTATGACTGTTTGATTACATTGTAATGTTCAACGGTTATTTCACTTACTTCACAACATTCTACGAAAAAATGAAAACAAATTGTTTCGACGCACTCAACACGCCACTTGTTCATGGCGTAAATTTGATTGAAGCCAGCGCAGGCACAGGGAAAACCTACACTTTAGCGATGTTGGTTTTACGTTTTGTCGTCGAACAAAATTTACCGATTGAGAAGATTCTCGTTGTCACATTCACAAAAGCCGCGACAGAAGAATTGCGTGAGCGAGTGCGATTGAAATTAGCGGAAGCCAAATCGGCTTTAAAATCGGGCGAAAATGATATTTTTAATTGGTTTGATGCGTTGCCGATTGAAAACAGTGAAATCGAACGCCGTTTGCAAATCGCGCTGCTTTCAATTGACCAAGCGAGTATTTTCACGATTCACAGTTTTTGTCAAAAAGTGTTGCGTGAACACGCGCTCGAAAGTGGACAACTTTTTAACGCCGAATTGACGGATGATTTGGCACTCATTACGCAGAGTTGCGCCGATGATTTTTGGCGAAAAAATATTTATAACCGAACTTCAAGCGAAGCAGCAATTTTAACTACCGATTACAAAACGCCTGACGCGCTTTTAAAAAGCGTCGATAAAATTGGGCATCATGTCAAAATTTATCCTGAAAAAATTGAAACTGTTTCCGACGTTTTTGAAAAATTAAAGCCATTATTGGAAACTGCAAAAATTGAATTATCCTGTTGTGCAGAAAAATTTGAGCAAGCTTTTTTGGAAAATAAATTTAAAAAAGACATTCCTGAAAATTTCGCGGCGGTTCAAAAATGGCTAGACGGTGAAAGTACGCATTTTAAGCCTGAACAACTTAATTTTTTAACGTCGTTCGGTATTTTTGAAGCGTTAAATGGCACGCAATTTAGAAATACAAAAGCCATTTCAAGCGACGAACGCAAAGCCGAATTTTTAGAAGAATTTGCTTTAAAAACAGACATTTTCGATAATTTAAAAACCACGTTAATAAATTGCAACGTGATGTTTCGACGCGAATTAGTTGAAAATTTACGTTATGAAATCGACTTGCGTTTATTACAACGTAACGCTTTGACGTTCGACCATTTAATCACGCGACTTTATGAAGCGTTGCGGGGCGAAAATAAATCTCAGCAGTTAATCGACGAATTACGCGGGCGTTTCACGGTCGCGTTAATCGATGAATTTCAAGATACCGATGACAGTCAATGGTTTATTTTTAAAACACTTTTTGCCGCCAAAAGTCAGTTTTTATATTTAATTGGCGACCCCAAACAAGCAATTTATAAATTTCGGGGCGCAGATATTTATTCGTATTTAAATGCAAAACACAGCGCGAATGCGGCTTTTACGTTGGCGCAAAATTGGCGTTCGCATCCAAATTTAGTGCAAGCGGTGAATTATTTATTTGCGCGTAAAAATCCGTTTTTGATTGAAGAATTAGAATTTAACAACGTTGCCGCTGCGAATTCTCACGAAAAAGGGGCGATTTATTTTGAAAAAAATGCGTTACCGCCTTTCGTGCTTTGGGATTTAAAACCAACTTCTAATAATTATTGGTCTGCAAATAAAGGCACAAATAAAATCGTTGAAACGCAATTTTGTCATGCGGTGGTGGAAGAAATTTTAAATTTGTTGGAAGAAAATTATTCATTGCAGCCCCAAAATCGCCGTTTAAAACCGAAAGATATTGCGATTTTAGTTCGTAAGAATAAACAAGCAAAAGCCTTTCAAATTGCGTTGCGTGACGCGGGAATTCCGTCCGTTTTGAACAGCACCGAATCTGTTTTTACATCAAAAGAAGCGAAAAATTTGTACACATTTTTAAATGCAGCGGCGAATCCGACCGATATTGAAGCCGTGAAACACGCGCTGACCTTAAATTGGTTTGTCAGCATTCCAGACGGCAAAACGTTTTATAAAATTGTGAATGATGAAAATGCCTTAGATTCGTGGCTGGCAAAATTTTTAAATTATCACGCACAATGGCAAGCCGTTGGTTTAATGGCGATGATGCACACGTTTTTAGCTGCCGAAAATGTGACTTCACAATTGGCAAAAACACATCTGGCAGAGCGGGAATTAACTAACATTCACCATCTTTTGGAATTATTACAAGAAGCCGCGCTGGATGAACATTTATCGCCACCAAAAACGCTGGAATGGTTACGGATTTCAATTACAAATGCGCTGGCGAAAAAAAGTGGTAGCAATGACACGCAACAATTGCGCCTTGAAAGCGACGAAGACGCGGTAAATATCGTCACCATGCACAAATCAAAAGGCTTGGAATATCCGATTGTATTTTGTGCGTCACTTTGGATGCCGAGCGAATTGTGGGAAAAAGACCGCGCCGCGTGTCACATTGACGGTGAAATGTGTGTCGATTTAGGCAGCGCAGATTTTGAAAAACACCGCGATTTGGCATTAAAAGAACAGCTCGCCGAAGATGCACGCATGTTTTATGTCGCGGTGACTCGTGCGAAATACCGTTGCTATTTAGCGTGGGCGAATGTTTGTACAAAAGACAAAGTGAATAATTCTGCAATTGCTGAAATTTTCTCGAATGATAATTTTGGTGCGGATTTGCCAGAATGTTTTGCGCGTGAAATTTTGTATGAACGTGAAAAACCTGAAGGGCATTATTCGCCTGACATTAAAACCGATATTTTTCACGCACAAACGCGCAAACGCGATTTGCGGTTTAGTCCTTGGCAAATGAGCAGTTACACGGCGTTGTCAGCGTTGAGCAAGAAAATTGTGGCGGATTTGCCCGAAGATAAAGCGCAAGAACCCTTTGAATTTTCGCCACCGATTACGCTGGAATTACCTCGTGGCGCACACACGGGTAACGTAATTCATGAATTGTTGGAAAATTTTGATTTTGTCGATTTAGCAAACGGCAAAGACATTTCAAAAGAACGTGAAAAAGCGTGTTTGCGTGTCGGTTTGAAAGTCGCACGCCCTGAAATTATTGATGAATTGTTGCAAAACGTGGTGCAAACACCGTTGTCGAATGACATAAATTTCTGTTTAAAAAATTTGCCACAAACACGTTTTCTGAAAGAAATACCGTTTTATTTAGCGACGCAAAAAATTAACACCTATGAAATCAATCAACTTTTAGCCGATGAGCCGAGTTTTCAACTACTTGATAGCAAAACGATTAGCGGTTATTTGACAGGATTTATCGACTTAATTTGTGAGTATGAAAATCAATTTTATGTGATGGATTATAAATCGAATTATTTGCCTGATTATTCGCCTGAAACCATGTTAGATGCGATGCGTGAGCATAATTACGGGTTGCAGTATTGGCTATATTGCGTCGTTTTACATCGGTATTTAGAAAATCGTTTGCCAAATTACGACATCGATAAGCATTTTGGTGGTGTGCGCTATTTGTTTGTACGAGGAATGAAAATTGACGCGCCGTTGAGTGGCGTTTTTGAAACCAAACCCGCCAGCGACAAATTGATTGCGTTGGCGAATTTATTTGCACATTGAATTTAACCGCGAGCGTTTTTACTATTTCTAAAAACAAGTGGTTTTTCATTTTCAGATAACGCGGATTTTCGGGCTGTGGTGAGCAAATCATCAATCACAAAATGTTGTGGTGATTTGCTGCAAACGGGGTCGGTTGCACTCGCATCGCCCGTCAACAAATAGGCTTGGCAACGACAACCACCGAAATCTTTTTCTTTTTCGTCACAACTGCGACACGGTTCTTGCATCCATTCAAAACCACGAAAGAAATTAAACGCTTTCGATTCGTGCCAAATTTCAGAAACACTAAAATCATTCACATTCGGGCATTCAAAATTCGGCAATTCTCGCGCCGAATGACACGGTAACGCCATTCCGTCTGGGGCAATCGTTAAAAAAGTAGTTGCCCAACCATTCATACACGCTTTTGGTCGGTCTTCATAAAAATCAGGCACGACGTAATAAATTTTCATTTTGCCTGCGACTTTTTCTTTGAAGGCTTGCGCGATGGCTTCGGCAGTTTCAAATTGTTCTTGGGTCGGCAAAAGCAAATCACGATTCAAATGCGCCCAGCCGTAATACTGCGTATTCGCTAACTCTAAATAATCCGCGCCTAACGTTTCTGCCATTGCCAAAATTTCGGGCATTTGATGAATGTTTTCACGATGAATCACCACGCATAAAACCATCGGATAACCGTGTTTTTTGACTAATCGCGCTACTTCTTGTTTGTGTTCAAACGATTTTGTCCCTGCAATATGGTCGTTTAATTCTTGTGAACTCGCTTGAATGCTGACTTGAATGTGATCTAAACCAGCGGTTTTCAATTCGATAATTTTTTCTTCGGTTAAACCGTAACCCGACGTAATTAAATTCGAGTAATAACCTAATTCGCGTGCGTGTTGCACTAATTCCACTAAATCGGTACGAGTTAAAGGTTCACCACCTGAAAAACCGAGTTGTACCGCGCCCATTTTTCGTGCCTCGGTTAAAACACGTTTCCAATCGTCGGTGCTAAGTTCACTTTTGTATTTTGTGTAATCAAGCGGGTTTGAACAATAAGGACATTGCAACGGACACGAATAGGTTAATTCAGCAAGTAACCAACGTGGCGGCGTAATTGTTTTGGGTAATGAAGTCATTGTGTAACGTAACCTGTAAAATCGACGGCTTAAAAATGTGTCGTAATTGTAAATAAGTTTGTCTGTAAGCGTGTATCTATTTGTGATTACGGCGGCATGACATTATCATTCTGCATCTTAGTTAAATAATCGCCATGACGTACTCATTCTTAAAGTTAAAAATATGCTAAAAAATCCCCCCAGTTGTGTTGCCGCCGTCGATTTAGGATCAAATAGTTTTCACATGATTGTTTGCAGTTTAATTGATGGCAAACTTCAAACGGTTGACCGTTTAAAAGAAATGGTGCGTTTGGCATCGGGTTTAGATGAACGAAATTACCTTGATAATGCAACACAAGAACGTGCGCTGGCTTGTTTAGAACGTTTTGGACAACGGATTCGTCATTTTTCACCTGAAAGCGTGCGGATTGTGGGGACAAGTGCATTGCGAACAGCGAAAAATGCCGCTCAATTTTTAGAAAAAGCCGAAGTTGCCTTAAATCACCCAATTCACATTATCGCGGGGATTGAAGAAGCGCGTTTAATTTATCAAGGCGTGGCGAACAGTTTAAGCAGCCAAGCCAATTTACGTTTGGTGATGGATATTGGTGGCGGCAGCACGGAATATATTATCGGTTCTGGCGATTATCCACTCGACAAAGAAAGTTTGCCAATGGGATGCGTCACCACGAGTAATTTGTTTTTCAAAAATGGAAAATTATCGAAAGCGGCGTTTAATCAAGCCGTGCTATTTGCCCAACGACGACTAGAACCGTTTCAACAAAATTTCCAACGACAAAACTGGGACGAAGCCATTGGCGCATCGGGCAGTTTGAAAGCAATTGAAAAAGTGTTGTACGCTAAAAACTGGAGCAATAACGGTATTACCCGTGAAGGCTTAGAACAATTAGTTCAATATATTTCGACGTGTTCAGATATTGATAGTTTAGATTTGCCTGACCTTGATACAGAACGGTTGCCTGTTTTTGTAGGTGGCGTGGCAATTGTTTATGCGACGTTTAAAAGTTTGGGCATTACACAAATGACCATTTCAGATGGCGCGTTGCGAGAAGGGTTAATTCACGATTTGTTGGGACGAATTTATGATCACGATATTCGCTCGGCAACCGTTCGCAGTATTGCCGAACGTTATCACGTCGATATTCCCCATGCGTTGCGTGTCAAAAATACGTTAGATTACTTACTTGCATCTGTGTCGCCCGATTTTTTTCAAATCGACCATGAACAGGCACGGCAATTTTTACATTGGGCGGCGGAATTACACGAACTCGGACGCGACATCGCCCATAGTCAATATCATAAACACAGCGCGTATGTGATTGAAAATGGTGATTTCGCGGGTTTTTCACGCCAAGATCAAACATTATTAGCCGCCATTGTACGAGCGCATCGTCGAAAATTTCCGTCAAAAATTTTCGCAGATTTGCCTGCACCTTGGCACGATGACACGCCAAAATTAGCATTGTTATTACGTTTAGCGGTTCTATTGCACCGTAATCGACAAGATTATGAAGTGCCGCATTTTAAATTTTCGTTTTCCAAATCGAAAATTAAATTATGTTTTCCAAAAAGTTGGCTCGACACAGCGCCGTTGACGCACGCAGATTTGCAGCATGAAGCGGAACAATTAAAAACGGCTGGATTAAGACTCGAATTCGCCTAATGATTCAACGTGTTCACGTTATTTTAGTGGCAAAAATTTTGGCGGGACTTTTTACGCTAATTTTGCTACTGAGTGCGATTTTATTTGTTTGTGGGTTAAGCTCTGAAACGAATCAACCGCCCCAAATGCCGCTAAATTCTGAGCATATTACGCAAGCGCGAAAAATTTTGTATGAAGGGACAAAAACAAAACCCGATGAAATTGCAGCGATTACGTTAACGGAATCAGATTTAAATTTAGCGGGGAATTATTTGGTTAATCGTTATCATCGAAGCGCGATTCATATTGAATTGATCAATCAAAAATTACGCTGCACGCTGTCATTGATGTTACCTAAAAATTCGGTTGCAAATTATTTCAATGTTAGTTTTCGATTGAGCAGCGAAGCCGATGAAGCGTTACCGCACATCGCAAAATTTAAAGTGGGAAAATTATTATTGCCTGCAAAATTTGCCGATTTTATGATTCACGCGCTGATTCAGTATTCGTTTTTAAATGACTATTTCATATTGGCAACAACGCCAATTCAACGTGTTGAAATTGCAGATAAAACTTTAACGATTTTTTATGATTCGGATTCAAAAAATCACAATATCAATGCCGAAAGCCGTGAAATTTATCAGCAAAAAATTACTGAAGTGATTGAAAAACGTAACAAA
>CANKON010000024.1 GCA_947484105.1 Methylococcaceae bacterium
ATCCACCAGCACTTTTTCCAGTGGTTGCGTCAATATCAAAGATGATGTTATCTCTTAACACACCAGCAACACCACCAGGAACTTTATCAAGACCTAATGTGTCACGAGTACGCCATGCAATGTTGTGATCAGCGCATGATGTATCGCCGCTCACACCAATTGCCCCCACTAAAGTTCCCGTTGAATTATATAGTGCCAAGCCACCGCCAAAAACATTTACGCCGCCGATACGTTTGCCAACCATTGGGTCATTTTTCGCGCCAAAATTTTTTGCTGCGCCTGCATAAGCAACGCTAACATCAACAGGATTGCTTTCTTGCAATCCAAATAAACTGCCGCCTGGTTGAACGGCAGAATATAAATTTGCTGTTGATAGTGCTAAACCAGGCAAGCTAAACGCATTTGCTGTATTTGCTTTTTGTGCTGAAATAACGCGGCTACCTGGCCATTGATCACCCACATTTGTACCCGTTTTTGCAACAGCACACACTTCACCATCACGATTAACAATTGTTCCCCACATATTCAGATCTAAACCACCATTAACTTCATGACGTGCTGCTGTTAACGCGCTTTGCAATTGAGCAAAAGTTGGTAAATCTTTACACTTTGAGTTATCAGCAGCCATTGAAGAACCACACGTTGTAGCTAATGCTACTGTTGCTATAGTTAAAGAAATTTTTTTAAACATATATCACCTCTAATTTTATTATTGTTTATACTTTTCAACACGACGAAAACCGCCGCGCCCCAAAATGATAAAACAATCCAATTAGAAATAACACGGAATATAAGAAAATTATGACAAATGAAATTAAGCTATCTCGTAAATTAACCAGCGAATTATTACACCTCGCGCAAATTTCGCCAGACGCTGAAATCTGTGGTTTGATTAGTAGCAAAAACAATGAACCGATTCGTTGTTACCCAATCAAAAATAGTGCTACAGAGCCACAAAATCGTTATTTACTCGATGAAAAACAACATATTTCAGCTGTAAAAAAAATGCGTGAAAATGGCGAAGAACTTTTTGCAATTTATCATTCACATCCGACCGCCCCCGCGTGTCCTTCTACATTGGATTTAGAAATGGCGACTACTGAGAATGTGCTGCATTTTATTATTTCGTTAAATACGAAAGGTATTTTGGAATTACGCGCATTCAAAATTGAAAAGCAAAATGCGACAGAAGTTAAAATTACGCTGTAGACTAATCGCCTTTTAAACTAAACCGAGAAATCATCGTCTTAATCATGAAAAAAATTTTACTACTACCATTAGTTGCGTTATTGCTTTCGGGCTGTGCAGACAAAAATAATTACGAAGCCGCTGTTTTAGAGGAGCTTCAACGAGATACAAAAACGCCCGAAACACGAGACTATAAAGTGCCTGCTGAAAAAATGGCAGGCTGTATTGTTGAAACGTCATCAAAAAATATGCCTGGTATTTTTGGATTAGATCCCGCACGTTTAATGGCTTATCGTAATTACGCAAAAATGCTGACACTTGCAAAATCGCCCGATCCGAAAAAAACAATGGAAGAATTACAAACAGATTTTGGTTCGGCAAAAGAATTAGTCGCGGCGCGTAGCAATTACACAGAAAGCGAGCTGGAATGTTTGTCTTCATTTGTTATGAGTGCTGATGAACCGCCGCAAGCAGAAAAATAATTAACCTTCAATTAAGGCGGTGTGAAATGAAACGTTTGTTTTTAATTATTATGATGATAGTTTTTGTGACAGGTTGTGTGTATTCGGAACGCCGTACACCTTATGGTTATTCAAGTGGCTATTCAAATTATTCGACAATAACGCCTGTTTATCCGCGTTACCAAGAGCAACATTATTATATTCAAACGCCCCGATATGTTGCGCCGCCCGCTCCGTATTTTCGAGCTTATGAAGAACGTCCTGAACACCAACGTCATTCACATCGTCGTTCACATGAACGCGAAAATGATAACGAACGCGGTGAGCATGGCGAACACAACGAACGTTCAAACTCTCGTTCACGTCAACGTTGATAAAAACAAAAAGGTCGATTGTTTCAACACAATCGACCTTTTTATTGGAACGCCAAAAAACGCCTTTTTACTTTAAAACACGCAAAGTGGGTTTTGTTTTCTTGGGTGTTTCGGGCGGTGGTGGAGGCGTATCATTCTGAGGTTCTTCTACATCAAACACCATTCCACGACCATTTTCTTTTGCATAAATCGCCATAACTGCTGCGACGGGCGCATTGACGTAAGTCGATTTGCCACTGAAACGTGTGTTAAATTCAATTGCGTCATTGCCTAAACACAATGCCTCCACTGCGGCGGGTCGCAAATTTAAAACGATGCGCCCATCTTGCACAAATTGCATCGGTAAAACAGCCTCACTGTGATTGGCATCGACTTGCAAATAAGGTGTGAGATTATTATCCAAAATCCACTCATAAATTGAACGAATTAAATAGGGTTTTAACGGTGTCATTTTGGAAGTTCCGCCATATCTTTTTCGGCATCACTCAAACTACGTCTAAACGCGGGACGATTAAACATTCGCTGGGCGTATTTGTTAATGACATCATCGGGAGCGGAGGTCAAATCGATACCAACACTTGGCATTCGCCACAATAAAGGTGTCATGACGCAATCAATTAACGAAAATTCATCACTCATAAAATAGGGACGCGCTGCAAAAATCGGGGCGGCATCAAGCAAACTTTCGCGTAACGATTTTTTTGCCTTGGCTGATTTTTTCTCGCCTGTAAATAAAACATCGTCCAATAATTGATACCAATCTTGATCGATTCGTTTAATTAACATTCTCGCATTAGCGCGTGAAACAGGATCCATTTGGTGTAAAGGCGGATGTGGAAAACGCTCATCGAGATATTCCATAATGATGCGTGAATCATAAAGCACCAAATCACGCTCAACAAGCGTCGGCGAAACACCACGAGGATTTTCATCCGATTCAGCACAACGAGGATTGTCTGCTAATAATTCTTTTGGTGGATTTTGGGGATCGTAAAATTCGATTTCGGCAGCAATGCCTTTTTCTTGTAAAACAAAGCGAGCACAATGGCTCATAACACAAGTAGGAGAAGAATATAAAGTCATAACGGATTTACGAGTAGGCGTGTTGGTCACAAAAAACAACCTCAATCAGAGGAAAAGATGAGGTTGCATTATACATGATAGAATTTTTTAACGGTTAAATGACTGAAAACTTCCTTGTTTTTCAGTCTATTGCAAAGATTTTGAAAAGGTTTAGTGTACGTCTTTCCAGTATTCTTTTTTCAGTAAATATGAAATTGCCAAGAAAATTAACAAGAAGAACAATACATATTTGCCCATTTGTTGACGTTCAAGTTGCACAGGTTCGCCAACGTAGACCAAGAAATTGACTAAATCATTTACCGCTGTATCAAATTCTTTTTCAGACATGGTGCCTTCGCTGCCTTTTATCAACTTTGTCAGCGTCTTTTTTTCGCCGTCCATTTCAAAAACAGGTTTTTGCTCACCTTGTAATTGCCACAATGGATTAGGCATTCCCACATCTTCAAAAATCGCATTATTTACGCCAAATGGACGGTTTTTGTCTGTATAAAAACCTTTCAAATAGCTATAAAGCCAATCCGCGCCGCGCGAGCGGGCAATCAACGACAAATCAGGTGGTTGCGTACCGAACCATTTTTCCGCGTCATGCTTATTCATTGCGGTGTGCAACTGATCATAAATGCCTGCGCCTTCTGGGGCAATGTCAGCTAAAACGTGTTTTTCGTCTAAACCTAAATCATTAGCGATTCGTAAATAACGAATTTGTTTTGCGCTGTGACAGCCTAAACAATACGTTACAAAATGTTTCGCGCCACGTTGCAGCGACACTTTATCGCTCAAATCAACATCGGCATCTTGCAACGTCACGCCACCTGACGCAAAAACATTGAGCGAGAGTGAAAACAAAAGAAGTGAAAGTAATTTTTTCATTAGTCGAGACTCTCTTTCAAATTTTTAGCCGTGCGAATTAAGACATTTTTCGCACCTGTTTGATTAAAACCACGTTTTGTGTTTTCGCCTTCTGTGACTAGCGTCACTTCGTCAAATACTGCTTTGATTTCGGGAATGCGTTCTTCCAAAGTCGGTTGCATTGTAATGTGACTAGGAACAGGTTTGAGTTTTTCCCAACGGGTGTAAATTGGCATCAATAAGAAAAAGCCAAAATAATACGCGGTAAAAATACGCGCCATTGTTGTCGCTAAAGGTGTTACAGGTTGTGTGCCTAAATAACCGAGTGCGATAAAACTCACCACGAAAAGCATCAACGCTTTTTTGTAAATGCCGCCACGATAACGAATTGATTTTACTTTGCCACGATCGAGCCAAGGTAATAAAAACAATACGACAATCGAACCGCCCATGCCGATAACGCCTGCAAATTTGTCAGGAATCGCACGTAAAATCGAATAAAACGGCGTGAAATACCAAACGGGGGCAATGTGTTCGGGTGTTTTCATTGGATCAGCAGGAATGAAGTTGGCGTGTTCTAAAAAGTAACCGCCCATTTCTGGCATATAAAAAATGACTGTCGCAAAGAAAATCATAAATACCGCTACGCCCACCACGTCTTTTACTGTGTAGTAAGGATGAAATGGAATGCCGTCTGTGGGATGTCCCCAAGGATCTTTTGATTTTTTAATGTTCACTCCGTCAGGATTATTCGAGCCAACTTCGTGCAACGCCACGATGTGCATAAATACGAGCAACACTAAAACTAATGGCACCGCAATAACATGAAACGCAAAAAATCGATTCAATGTCGCGTCCGAAATAACGTAATCGCCACGAATCCATAATGCCAAATCATCACCAACCACAGGAATTGCACTGAAGAGCGAAATGATTACCTGTGCCCCCCAATAAGACATTTGTCCCCAAGGTAACAAATAGCCCATGAACGCTTCTGCCATCAACGCAACAAACAACAACATACCGAAAATCCAAATCAATTCACGCGGTTGTTTAAATGAACCGTACAAAAGTCCTCGGAACATGTGCAAATAAATCACAATGAAAAATGCCGACGCGCCTGTTGAGTGCATATATCGCACTAACCAGCCCCAATTCACGTCTCGCATAATGTATTCAACCGAATCAAACGCGAATTTTGCATCAGGTTTGTAATTCATGGTCAGCAAAATGCCTGTGACGAATTGATTGACTAAAACCAATAATGCGAGCGAACCGAAGAAATACCAAAAGTTAAAGTTTTTTGGCGCGTAATAATGCGCCATGTGTTCATTCCAAACTTGTGCGAGCGGGAAGCGGTCTAAAACCCAATTGCCGCACATTCTTAAACGAGTCGGTTTTAAATTCATGCCGCTTTCTCCTCAGCCGCTTCGCCGATAATAATCTGCGTGTCGGTCACATAACGATAAGGGGGAACTTCTAAATTGGTTGGTGCGGGAACGCCTTTATAAACACGTCCTGCTAAATCAAACCATGAACCGTGGCAAGGGCAGAAAAATCCGCCTTTCCAATCCGCGCCTAAATCATGTGGCGCGACTTCAGGTCTAAAGGTTGGCGAGCAGCCTAAATGCGTACATAAACCGACGGCAACAAAAATTTCTGGTTTCATTGAACGTACAGGATTTTTGCTTGATTCAGGTTGATCAGATTCGTTCGATTGCGGGTCACGCAATTGACCGTCTAACGTTTTTAAAGTTTCTAACGTTTCAGGCGATCGTTGTAAAATCCAAACAGGTTTTCCACGCCATGCTACGCGAATCAGTTGTCCTTCTTCGATTTTGCTAATATCCACTTCAACGGGTGCGCCTGCTGCCATTGCTTTCACACTTGGTTGCATTTGCGATAAAAAAGGCACGGCTAAATAACCTGTGCCAACTGCACCCACGACCGTTAATGCCGTGGTGAGAAACTGCCGTTTTGACTTATCAACGGTTTCATCAATCATAAAACTCTCCTGTTAGTTACTGCATTTTTCTTGTTGTTATCTTAGGCAATATACCATTAGACGCGCGTGGATTTGAAGCGTTTGTGCGGATTTTGGCAAGAATGGGGACAAATTTTTATCGTTTTTGTCACGATTAAGATTTTCAGATTAAGATGTACTCCATCTTATTAAATTAACTTTTGAAAAATTTATGAAAAATGAAATTGAAACTGTCCGCGCGACAGCTGAATTGCTGTACAGCAAAATTGAAATTGAAGCCGCATTAGATTCGATGGCAAGACAAATTAACCAACTATTAGCCGACCGAAATCCATTAGTTTTAACGGTGATGAATGGCGGATTAGTGGTGGCGGGACAATTATTAACACGTTTAACGATGCCGCTTACGTTGGATGCGGTTAACGCCAGCCGTTATCAAAACAAAACTGTCGGCACAGACGTAGAGTGGATTACAAAACCACGCGCGTCGTTACAAGGTCGAACCGTTTTGTTGATTGATGATATTTTGGATGCAGGCATTACGTTGGCGGCGATTTATGATTACTGTGTCGAACAAGGCGCAAGTTCGGTTTATACCGCCGTTTTGCTCGATAAAAAATTGCCGCAATCAAAACCGATTACGGCAGATTTTATTGGTTTAAGCGTTGAAGATCGTTACGTTTTTGGTTATGGCATGGATTACAAAGGCTATTGGCGTAACGCTGATGGCATTTACGCTTGCGTTGATTGAGCCAAACGCACGCACCATTTTTCAACGTTTGTTTTAAGTTCTTTCAAATCAAAGGTTGTTAAATGGCGCGATTTCAACAAATGCTCGCCCGCCACCCAAACGTCAGTAATTTGATGACGACTTGCCGCATAAACGATTTGCGAAATCGGACAATAAAGCGGCTGTGTTTCTAAATCACTCAAATCAATCGCAATGATGTCAGCCGCTTTGCCAATTTCTAATGAACCGATTTTTTGCTCTAAACCTAAAGCTTTCGCGCCATTAATCGTTGCCATCCGTAATGCGGTCATCGCTGGAATTGCGCTCGCATCGTTCGCAACCGCTTTACCAATTAACGCAGCGGTTCGCATTTCGCCCAACATATCCAAGTCGTTATTACTCGCCGCACCGTCTGTCCCTAACGCGACATTGATGCCCGCTTTCAAACACTTCGCCACAGGACAAAAACCACTCGCCAATTTCAAATTTGATTCAGGGCAATGGACGATGCTTGCACCAACGTCGGCAAGCAATTTAATTTCCTCATCGTTTAACTGCGTGGCATGAACTGCAATCAGCGAATCATTTATCAAACCCAAATCGTGCAGCCGTTGCATCGGACGCTGACCATTTTCAGCAAAAGCTGATTCCACTTCATGCGCGGTTTCGTGCAAATGAATATGAACAGGAAGTTTTAAATCCTGCGCCAAATCGTTAATCCGTTTCAATGGTTCATCCGAAACCGTATACGGTGCGTGCGGTGCGAAAGGTGTTGAAATCAATTCGTTTGCGTGCAATTCGTGATGCAATACCAACCCTTTCTCAATGTATTCATCGCTGTTTTCTGCCCAAATGCTAGGAAAATCAATCACAATTAAACCCAAACTGGCGCGAATTCCGTGTTTAATGGCTTGTTGTGCCGCAACTTCAGGGAAAAAATACATATCGTTAAAACACGTTGTGCCACCACGCAACATTTCAGCAATGGCTAAATCCGTCCCATCACGGACAAATTCTTCGCTCATCCATTTACTTTCTAAAACCCAAATGTGATTTTGCAACCAATCCATTAACGGCAAATCATCTGCTATGCCACGCATTAACGTCATTGCGGCGTGCGTGTGAGCGTTCACAAAACCTGCGGTGAGCGCGTGAGTTTTCAATTCGATAACGTTGTCGCTTTGATAGCTCAAAATTGCCAATTCCATCGGCAATAATCCTAAAATTTTCCCGTCGTGAATTGCCAAACTGTAATTTTCAAAAACAACATTGGCGGGTTCAATGGGAATAATCCAACGTGCATGAATTAACGTGTCGATAGTTTGCATAATTTTCTAGTAAATGGTTGAGGTTGAGTTTTTTTCAGTCTATCAAAAAGCGTTTAGAATCCATAACGTGCTTTTTAATGAACTAGACCACTGCTGCTATAGTATCGAGCATTTTTTTATGGAACAATGTTGCGATTATAGAAACAACGAGCTGCCCACGCTGTCATTCTTGCGTTATGCACCCTTTCAAACAGCGAGTAGGCAGCAAATAAACAGGTTATTTTCAACATGATAGACTCAAAAGGATACCGCCCGAATGTGGGAATAATCCTTTGCAATGACGAGGGTCGTGTATTTTGGGCAAAACGAGTAGGTGTAAGTTCATGGCAATTTCCACAAGGTGGCATCAATCCAAATGAAGACCCAGAAACCGCGATGTACCGAGAATTGTGGGAAGAAACAGGTCTGCAACGCCATCACGTTCAAATTTTAGGGCGTACACGTTATTGGTTACGATACCAATTACCAGATCGTTATATTCGTAAAAACTCATTGCCATTATGTATTGGTCAAAAACAAATTTGGTTTATGTTACGTTTAGTCGCACAAGATTCTAGCGTAAGTTTTGATCATTGCGTTAATCCCGAATTTGATGGTTGGCGATGGGTTAATTATTGGGAACCATTAAAAGATGTCGTGTATTTTAAACGCCGCGTATATCACAAAGCGATGAGCGAATTAGGCGAAATTTTAACGTTAGATTCTGTTCCCGTTGATGCGTCAGGCTATTTGGCGAGTGCGCGTGAATGGTGGTAAGTCATTACAATTCAAATTACAAACTTTAGATTTTTATTTTAATTAAGGAAAATTCCCATGACACAAACAGCAATTTTTACCGTGACGGGCATGAAATGTGGCGGTTGCGAAAACAATGTAACCGAAAAATTAACCGCATTAGACGGCGTAGTTAGTGCCGTTGCAGATTGTAAAGAAAATCACGTTAGTGTTGAATTCGATGCCGAAAAAATCGAAATTGATGATTTAGAAGACGTGATTATCGCAGCTGGTTTTGGCGTAGAGTAAAAAATCATGACTGCTGATTCTAACGTTTCAGAATTACGTTTATCTATTTTAGGAATGCGCTGCGCGGGTTGTATTGCGTCGGTTGAAGGCGCATTAACGTCTGTGACTGGTGTGGAATCGGTCAGTGTAAATTTTGCTGATCATTCCGCCATGGTGAAAGGCAATCCTGACATTGAAGCCTTGAAAAAATCGGTTAAAGCAGCGGGGTTTGATGCAGCGATTATGGAAGGTTTTGAAGACCCCGCGCAGCAAGAAGCTCAAGAAGTGGCACGTTATGCCTCGTTGATGAGAAAGGCAAAAATCTCAGGCGTATTTGGTGCATTTTTGATGATTACCGAGCATTTGGATTTAGTACCGATGATGGGAATGCCAAACAGCCAGCCGTTTTGGACATCCGTCGCAGTGATTACGTTAGGCATTATGATGTATTCTGGCAGTCATTTTTACAGCGGCGCGTATCAATCGTTTCGTTTGCGTCAATACAACATGGATACGTTAATTGCGTTGGGAACGGGAGCAGCGTGGCTGTATTCGTGCGTGATGATTGATTATTACGCATCGTTCCCCGCCTTGTCGCAACACGCTTATTTTGAAGCGGCGGTGGTCATTTTAGCGTTTATCAATTTGGGCAATGCGCTCGAAACCAAAGCGCGAGGACAAACATCAGGGGCAATTCGAGAATTGTTAGGTTTGCAACCTAGAACGGCGCGAGTCGTTAGAAATGGCAAAGAAATTGATGTACCAATTGAAGAAGTCGGTTTAGGTGAAACCTTGCGTGTTCGACCAGGCGAAAAAATCCCCGTCGATGGTGTTTTAACCGATGGGCATTCGAGCGTTGACGAATCGATGTTGACAGGTGAATCCATGCCTATCGAAAAAACGATTGGCGCGTTAGTCGCAGGTGGCACAATGAATCAAACAGGCAGTTTTTTATTCACAGCAACCCGCATTGGACGTGATACGGCGTTGGCACAAATTATTAAAAGTGTTCGCCAAGCCCAAAGCAGCAAACCGCAAATTGCCCGTTTGGCGGATCAAATTGCAAGCGTGTTTGTGCCAGCCGTCGTAGGCATTTCAGCGGTGACATTTTTACTTTGGCTGATTTTTGGCGGCGAAGGGGCTTTGGCGTATGCGTTTGTGACCTCAATGACGGTTTTGTTGATTGCTTGCCCTTGTGCATTGGGATTAGCAACTCCGATTTCAGTCATGGTCGCGGTTGGACGTGCCGCACAATCAGGAATTCTGATTCGCAAAGGTGAGGCATTGCAAACCGCTGGAAAATTGAATTGCATTATTTTGGATAAAACAGGCACCGTCACACAAGGTAAACCAACAGTTTCAAACGTTTTAGCCTTTGGTGATTTCGACGAAACCACCGTTTTACAACTCGCGGCAAGTTTAGAATCGGGTTCTGAACACCCGCTCGCAAGCAGTATTTTAGCGGCAGCAAAATCTCAGGATTTAAAACTTCACAGAATCAAAAAATTCAGCGCAATTGCTGGGCGTGGCGTAATGGGGCAATGGAAAGAGCAGTTTGTTTTATTTGGTAATAAAACGTTGATGCTCGAACAAAACATTGCAGTCGATGATTATTTGTCCACGTTGGACGAACTTGCCGAATTGGGACAAACACCGATGTTGTTAGCCGCAAGTCAAAAAATTGTGGGTATTATTTCCGTTTCTGATCCGATAAAAACAGATTCAGCCGAAGCTGTCAAAGCATTGAAAAATTTAGGCGTACGTTTGATTATGGTCACGGGCGACAATGAAATTACCGCAAAGGCGATTGCCAAACAAGCAGGAGTTTCCGAAGTAAAAGCACAAGTTTTACCCGAATTTAAGGTTGAAATTGTGCGTGAATTACAGCAAGCGGGTTATTGTGTTGGCATGGTCGGCGATGGCATTAACGACGCACCTGCTTTGGCGCAAGCCGATGTGGGCATGGCGATTGGTGGTGGAACAGATGTAGCGATTGAAAGTGCAGATATTGTGATTTTGCAAGGTTCGTTGTTGAAAGTTGCCGAAGCGATGAA
>CANKON010000025.1 GCA_947484105.1 Methylococcaceae bacterium
CGTGTTCATTTTCAATTCGTTGCGTCGTGGCGAGCAATTTCAGCGGCGAAAAATTCGTTTCAATTGCCATCACCGCATTGACGTAATCGGGTTGATTTTGCGACCCCATCGGCGGACTGCGATATAAACTCGAAAACGCCACTTCTGAAATTCCGTTTACGCTTGAAATCGCAAATCGCGCAGCGCGTAATTGCTCAATCGGTGTGTCTAAATTACTGCCAAAACCTAAATAAATTTGCATCTTTTACGCCTTATTTTCAAAACTTAACGCCTATTGTAAATTCAAATTGAAACTATTGAGAATTTCATCGCAACTAAGTTTTTCTTATTCCTAGAAATCGTCACACCTTTTTTATGAAGTGTCGGATGTCGATCACTTTTTGCGCCGACAACTTCATTTAAAATCCGTTGCACAAAATCTTGTGACGGCATTTTTAAACCCAAACATTCAAACCATTGTCGCAAAATCAGGCGTTGCTCGGTTTGCGAATACGTCAGCAACTTTAGAATGTTGAGCGTTTCATCGTCAGGATTAAAAACGGTTTCAAATTCGGATTGCGCCATTTTTGAAATCAACATGTCTGCTTCGGCGCAAAGCGTAGCGGTTCGTGCGACCGTTTTATCAAGCGATTGCCAACGTTGTTTTAAATTCGGAATAATTTCGTGGCGCAAAAAATTTCGATCATAAATCAAACTTTGATTGCTCGGATCTTCAATCCAAACTAGCTGATTTTCCAAAGCATAAGCGTTAATTTCGGCTTTGCTGAAATTTAAAAGCGGACGCACTAAAAAACCTTTTGCAAATGGCATTTTTTCAGGTATTCCCGCTAACCCTTTTAAACCGCTGCCGCGAAAAAGCTGTAACAACACGGTTTCTAGCTGGTCTTCACGATGTTGAGCAATCAATAGCACGTCATTTTCTGAAATTAAATTTTTAAATTCCTTGTAACGGGCGTTTCGAGCTGCTTCTTCGGGACTTTCACCGTTATTTGGTTGAGCATTCACCCGAATTTTTAAAAAGGAAACGCCGATGTTGTCAGCTATTTTTTGACAGTGAATCGCCCAATCATCAGCTTCTTTTTGCAGCCCATGATGAATATAAACAGCTGTAATTTTTGATTTAAATTCGGGCAATGACGCGCAAGCGTCTAACAAAACGTGCGAATCTACACCGCCGCTATAACCAATATAAATATGATTCAATGGTGAAAAAACCGCTAATGCTGCCGTGATTTCGTACTGAATTGTTAACCTTGAATTTTTCACGGTGTCTAACCTTGAGATTTGTGGAGTGCAAACCGATAATAACGTTTTTCAACACATTAAAAAAAGGAAGATGTTATGCCAAACAAAGCGCGTGTGTGGATTTTTAGTTTATTTTTGTTGAATTTAGTGAGTTCGTTGGCGTGGGCGCAATTACCCGATTTTGTCGAAATGGTGAAAACCAACGGCGGCGCAGTGGTCAACATCAGCACCACACAAAAAGTTTCCCCAGAAATGGAAGGTGGGGCAGAAATACCACAATTTCCCGAAGGGTCAATGCCACCTGAATTAGAAGAATTATTCCGCCGTTTTAATGAACAGCAAGGCGGGGGCGGATTTGCACCTAAAGAAGCGCGTTCATTGGGTTCGGGATTTATTATTTCTGCTGACGGTTATGTGTTAACTAATAATCACGTTGTCAAAGATGCCACCGAAATTATGGTGAAATTGAACGATCGCCGCGAATTAGTGGCAAAGTTAATCGGTTCGGATGCGCGTACGGATGTGGCGTTGTTGAAAATCGAAGCGCGTGATTTGCCTGTTGTGACGATTGGCGCACCCGATAAATTGCAAGTGGGCGAATGGGTGTTGGCGATTGGTTCGCCGTTTGGCTTTGATCAATCAGTAACGGCGGGTATTGTCAGCGCAAAAGGACGCAGTTTGCCAGGTGGAAATTATGTGCCATTTATCCAAACCGACGTGGCGATTAACCCAGGAAATTCAGGCGGTCCGTTATTTAATATGGAAGGCAAAGTTGTAGGGATTAACTCACAAATTTACAGCCGTACAGGCGGTTCGATGGGATTGTCGTTTGCGATTCCAATGGATGTCGTGATGAACATTGTCGAGCAAATTAAACTCAAAGGCAAAGCCTCACACGGTTGGTTAGGTGTTCAAATTCAAGATGTTACCCGTGAACTTGCCGAATCTTTCGGCATGAAAAAACCGCAAGGCGCGTTGGTGGCAAAAGTCATTCCTGGCGGTCCTGCCGAAGCGGCGGGCGTACAAATTGGCGACATCATTACCGAGTTTAACGGTCAACTCATTGATCATTCAGCAGATTTACCGCCAATGGTCGGAATTACGCCGATTAACAATGACGCGACGTTGAAAATTATTCGTCAAGGTGAAAATCATACTTTGCATTTCAATGTCGGTTTGTTGCCAGACGAAGACGATAAATTGGCGGCAAAAAGTCCAAATAAATCGCCTGAAAACCAATTGGGAATTGCGGTTGCGGAATTAACAAACGAACAGCGTCAGTTGTTACAAGTTCCAAAATATGGCGTATTGGTGCAGGACGTAGCGAAAGGAGCGGCGCGTGATGCGGGGCTTCAACGGGGCGATGTCATTTTACGCATTCAAAATACCGTCGTGCGGGATTTGAAGGATTTTGACAAAATCGTGAAGAAATTACCGACAGGCATTTCGATTGCAGTATTGATTCAACGCCAGGGAAATCCAGTGTTTTTAGCGTTGAAATTGAAATAAGTATTTCAAATCTTGGGAAGGGTTTTGCCGCCCTTCCCTGCTTTTAATCCTCAAAATAAAATTCTATGAAATCATTTTCAGCGTTATTTTTAGCGATAATTATCGCGCCGCCACTTTTCGCCACCACAAAATCAAAGCCCCCGCCTGTTGTTTTAAACGTTCAAACCATCGACATCGCTTATTTGAATCAAGAAGAATTGCCGCCCACAGAAACAGTGTCAAACCTTGATTTATTTGTAGCGAATAAAGGTGTTGAAGGCGCAGAACTTGCCGTTAGTGATAACAATACGACGGGACAATTTACGCATCAAAATTTTGTGTTACACAAATTTAACGTTGCGTCCGATGGCAATCCATTGGAATTTTTTAAACAAAATATGGCGGGGAAATTTCATTACGTCATTACCAATTTAAATGCGGCGAATACGTTGGCAATTACAGATTTTGCCGCAAATTCAGACATACTTTTTTTTGATGCGGGAACGATTGACGACGCGCTTCGCAATGAAAGCTGTCGCGCAAATACTTTACATTTATTGCCGAGTCGCGCCATGAAAGCTGATTCGTTGGCGCAATACATGATGAAAAAACGCTGGTCGAAATGGTTTTTAGTGGTTGGAAATACGCCAGAAGATGAACTATTTTCCAAAGCGTTAAAACGTTCAGCAAAACGTTTCGGCATGAAAATCGTCACCGAAAAAAAATGGGAACACACATTCGATGCCCGTAAAAGCGCACAAGCCGATATTTCTGTTTTTACGCAAGGCGATGATTATGACGTTTTGGTGGTTGCAGATGAACAAGGTTTATTCGGTGAGTATTTAGCCTATCGAACGTGGCTTTCACGCCCCATTATTGGCACACAAGGTTTAATTGCAACGGCTTGGCATCCTACGCACGATTTATGGGGCGCAACGCAAATTCAGCATCGCTTTCACGACCTAACAAAACGTGAAATGACAGAACAAGATTATGGTGCATATTTGGCGGTTCGGGCGATTGGCGAAGCGGCAACGCGAACAAAATCAGATGATTTCAAAGCTTTGCGCGATTATGTGAAAAGTCCACAATTTGCGTTGTCAGGCTACAAAGGGAATTCTTTATCGTTTCGAGCGTGGGACGGTCAATTACGCCAAGCTATTTTACTTGCTGCGCCCCGTTCATTGGTTGCCGTCGCGCCAATTGAAGGTTTTTTACACCCCAAAACCGAATTGGATACGCTCGGTTTTGACGAAAGCGAATCAAGTTGTCATTTCAACAAGTAGTTCAATTCGATAATCGCTATAATGCGCGTCAGTTATTCATTTCAACATTTAAAAAAATAAAAATATGAAAGAAACAAACATCAATTTTATTGGCAATCGAAAATACGCACTGATTTTTTCGGCGTTACTTTCATTGCTTTCCGTGGTGTCATTGGCGACAAAAGGTTTGCACATGGGCATCGATTTCACTGGCGGCACGCTAATTGAAGTCGGTTATCAACAACCTGCCGATTTAAATGCGTTGCGTCAAAAACTCAATACTGAAGGTTTTGAAGATGCGACTGTTCAAAATTTTGGTAGCGCGAAAGACGTATTAATTCGCCTCAAACTTCAAGAAGGCGTCAGCAGCGCGGATTTAAGCACGCAAGTTTTAGAATCGATTAACAAAGACGTTGCCGAACCTGCAAGTTTGCGCCGCGTTGAATTCGTTGGTCCTCAAGTAGGCGATGATTTAGCCGAAGATGGTTTTTTAGCGTTGCTTTATTCGTCATTGGCGATTTTGGCGTATATCGCGTGGCGATTTGAATGGAAATTTTCACTCGGCGCAATTATCGCGACTTTTCACGATGTTATTGTGACGCTAGGTTTATTTTCAATTTTAGGATTGGAATTTGATTTGACGGTTTTGGCGGCGGTTTTGGCGTTAATCGGGTATTCGTTAAACGATACAATCGTGGTTTATGACCGAATCCGTGAAGGTTTCCGCGAATTCCGTGACAAATCGACCGAAGATATTATGAATTTATCGGTCAACGTTACGTTAAGCCGCACCATTATGACTTCATTGACGGTTTTACTCGTATTGGTTTCGCTGTTTTTCTTGGGCGGTGAAACGATTCATAATTTCTCGTTAGTGTTGTTATTCGGCGTATTTTTTGGAACCTATTCATCGATTTTTATCGCAAGCCCTGCCGCGTTAATGCTTGGCGTGAGTCCTGCTGATTTGATGATTCCTGTTAAAGATAATTCTGACATCGCGCATTTGCCTTAAATCGCTGATGTTTTTATAACAAAAAAGCCTCGGTTCGCTAATGCAAATTGGGGCTTTTTTGTAATACTTGATTATTTCAAATTTTATAACTGCTGCAATGGATTTAGGAATTAAGAAAATGGGACTTAACTTTCGTGTGATTTATGAGTGATTTCAACGAAACATACGAAGCCGATGAAGTTAAACTCAATAAAAAATCCGAATTATCGTTAATTTGGTTTTTGCCGTTGATTGCCGTTTTAGTCAGCAGTTGGCTGATTTACAAATCATTTTCTGAAAAAGGCGAAGTAATTACGATTAGTTTTCCGACCGCTGAAGGTTTGGATATTGATAAAACAAAAATTAAATACCTCGATGTCGAAATTGGAAAAGTAACCGCTATAAACATCAATGATGATTTAAAAACCATTGTTGTCACGGCACAAATGAATGCAAGTTCAAGCGGTTATTTGAAAGAAAATACGCAATTTTGGGTGGTTCGTCCGCAAGTTGGACTGGGGGGGATTTCAGGTTTGGGAACATTACTTTCAGGCGCGTATATTGAACTCAAACCAGGTGCGGGCGAACACATTCACGATTTCAAGGGTTTAAGTAATCCACCGCCTTTAAAAGCAAACGCCGAAGGTAAAGAATTTATTTTAGAAACCAATAATCTGGGTTCAATGAAAACGGGAACGCCGATTAACTTTCACGGAATTTCGGTCGGACAAGTGTTATCGCACGAACTTTCAGCAGCGGCGGATGCCATTCGTCTAACGATTTTTATCAATAAACCTTACGATCAATTTATTCGCAAAAATACCCGTTTTTGGATTGATAGCGGCGTTGATTTGTCGGCAAGCGCAGACGGCTTCAAAGTTCGCACGGGTCCGTTGATTTCATTATTAAGTGGTGGCATTGCGTTTCGTGCATCCGCAGATGATGGCGTTGAAGCGATTCAGCCTGAAAATACACTATATCGACTTTTTGATACTTATGAAGATTCAACTGAAATTTCTTACCATGACACGTTGCATTATGTGATGTATTTCAATGGTTCAGTGCGAGGATTGACAGAAGGTGCGCCTGTGCAATTACGCGGTTATCCTGTCGGAAAAGTGTTAAATGTGAGTTTAGAACTTGACGATACCACCGCTGAAATTCGGATTCCTGTGATTGTGGAATTACAACCTGAACGAATTAAAGAAGTACATCCTGACGAGAAGATTTCGCCACAAGAAATGATTAACCAATTGATTGATAAAGGGTTACGCGCTCAACTACAAACAGGCAGTTTGCTAACGGGGCAATTATTGGTTGATTTAGATTTTCATCCAAAAAGTAAAATTGCTGACAATCCAAAACACGGTTTTTATCCTGAATTTCCGACGACTGCGAGTTCGCTCGATCAATTTACGCATTCGGCAAATATTATCATGGATAAAATTGCGAAATTGCCGCTTGAGGATTTAACCGTTGAAATCAACAAAACATTGCAAGGTTTGCAAGGCACAACCACAGCGGCGACGAATACATTAAACAGTGTCAAAGGCACGATGGGAACGGCGGATAAGACGTTGAATACTGCGCAAAAAGCGTTGAGTAATTTTGAAGCAGGCGCAACGACGCATTATCAACTTGAACAATTGTTACAAGAATTAACGCAAGCGGCTGGCAGCGTGAAACAACTCACGGATTATTTGGCGCAACATCCTGAATCTGTAGTGCGTGGCAAAAGTGAAGAAGGTGCAAAATGAAAAGATTAGTTTTAATGAGTTTGTTGATTTTGCAAGGTTGCGCGACCGCCCCACCCACGCAGTTTTATAGTTTGGAATCAAAGCAAATTTCGCCTGTTCCCCTGAAAAATAACGGAATTTCTAAACCTTTAATTGGTGTTGCACAAATCAGTTTGCCGAGTGAATTAGAACGTAAGCAGATTGTGACCCGCAACACCAATGGTGCGTTGAATTTCGTGGAGCAACATCAATGGGCAGCGTTGTTAAAACAAAATATGACCGAAGTTTTAGCGAAAAATTTAGCCTCGCAACAGCCCGAATTTTGGTTTAAAGCCTATCCTTGGAGTTTGCTTGGAATGGTGGATTATCGCTTAGTGATTGACGTGACGCGTTTAGACATTGTGTTAGGGAAAACGATTTCCCTTTCAGTTGATTGGACAATTTTGAATGAAAAAACGCACGCCGTTTTAAAGCATGACTCGATGAATTTGCAACAGCCGTTAGAAAATGACACTTACGCCACAGCTGTTGCGGGTTTGAATGAATTACTCGCTAGAATGACGCAGCAGATGGCGATAAAACTTTAATGTATTCGCCATGCGCTTCACGGTTTGAACCGACAACAATTCGTTGATTTCCGAATTCGTCCTGTTCAAGTTGCCCTGAAACTTCAATCAGTTCACCATTTTCAGCTTGTCCAACGTAAGTTGCGGTAAAACAAACAACGCTTTGAATTTTGGGATGTGAAATTTTAAATTCAGCGGGATAACAAAATGCGCGGATTGCATCCGCGACTTTCACTTCAAGGTTGATTTTGCCGAGTTTTTTATACGTCGCGCGATTCATTTTTTCAGGTTCAACCAAACTTAAATCAAACTTTCGCCCGTTAATTAAGCCTTTGTTGGCTTTACGTCGTTCATGCCAAACATATTCCTCGAAACTCAAATCACAATCACGACGTTCGTAACTTTCACACCAATCGGCGTGATTCAAATCCGCCAACAAATTTTGCTCAATTAACTCGCAAACTGTCGCCCGACATTGATGAAATGTCGTGGTGTCATAGCAAACTAAATCAATATCGGAGGACGATTTTTGTTGGTGAATTAACAACGAACCCGTCACACCAAAATGATTTAAATCAACGTTGGCTTGCTTAAATAATCGGCACAAATTCGCACAATCATTTTCGATTTCGTCACGCAATGAATTGTCTAAAATTTGTGTTAATCGTTGCTTAGGCTGGTGAAGCGTGGTGATTTTGGTGATTGAAACCGCGTGTAAATTTGCATCAAATTCAGACGAATAAAAGTGATAATCAGGATGATTTTTAGTAAGTAAATTATTCGCTTCATCGGTTTGGATTTTGCGCCATTGTCCATTTTCATTACGAACGTAACGCAAGAAACAACGAACTTTTCCTTTTTCTAAACCTTCGGCAACGATTGCAAAAAGTAAGCCTTCCGTTGTTTCAATAAAACTTTTTGGCAAAAAAATCATAATCGATACAACGGTTTTAGCGCGTCATTTTTGGGCGAAATTGTTAATTTGGCACGAGCGTTATTTTCGCTAAAGGCTTTGAATAATTCTTTGCCTTGCCACATCGTTTGTGGTTCTTTCGCGTATAGAGCGGCATTTAAAGCCAAAATTTCATCTCGCAAACGCGCTTCACAATGTGGGGCAATCGCGCCTAAACTCGTTTCGTTAAACCGCAATTTCCCCCAAGCGAGCAACGCGGTTTTTGCTGCATTGGAGTCGTTTATTTCACACGCTTTTTTTAACTGCCTAACACAGGTTTTTAAAGAAATTTCAGCAGGCGATTCTTGCGTTTCAGGCATATTTTTAGATGCAGTTTTATGTTTGAAAAACAAAAAACCTACTGTCAAAAGCCAGCCAATAGTTGAAAAAATAGCGAGCGTTTGCCAAATAAAATCGTCTTTTTTGATGTCTGAAATTAAACTGTTACTTTCAAAATCTGGCGTTGTTTGAAATTGTTTTTGTTCCAAAATTTCTGATTTTTGTGTATCAATTTTTTGGGTATTGTCAGCTTCTAAAGCCGTCAAATTCATTTCAGGCAACGTTGCCGTTTCTACTTTTTGCGTTTGCGTGTTAAACCATAAAATTTTGATTTCAGGCAACGTGTAATTTCCAGATTTTGCTGGAATTAACGCAATTTTTTCCTCGCGCGTTGCGATAATGCCCGTCGGCATTTTATCTTCATGCAAAACAGGTTGATCGTTATAGGTTTTCAATTGTGCATCGATTTTCGCGTTGCTCAACTCAGGTAATTGTCCCACCGTCGAACCTTGCGCGACCAATTTAATTGTGCGCGTCAATGGTTCACCGACTTTCATTTTAGAAAAATCGCCCGACCACGTTTGCGTTAATTCAACATTTTCAGCCGTGAGCCAATGTGAATCGGTGAAAGTCGCAGGCATGGGTTGAACATTTAACGTGATTGAATTCGATTTCACGATACGACGCTGTGTCATTTGCGAGTTAAAAAACGAATTATTTTGCCGCCCACGAATCACGGTGTCAGCGGTTAAAACTAACGGTTTGATAATTGACTCGCCGCTTTTTTGCGGAAAAATGGCGTATTTTCGCTCAATCACCACATACGTCACGCCGCTCACTTGCGTGCTGTAATTCGCATCGTCCGCCAATTTTTCAATCACTGCGTCATTCAATTCAGGGTCGCTCAAATTCGCTTTTGCCAAATCAACACGCCGATACAATTTCACCGTGTACAACACTTGGGATTGAATAAACGGTTTTTCAGTGTTTGTCGAAACTTCCAAAAACAAATCGTCATCTCGTGGCGTTTTATTTGTGGTTGAACTTGGCGTAACGTTAATTTTCAACGCGGAACTTGAATCGCTACCAAACTTAATGACGGGAATAATTAAGTTGCCAGAATCGTTCGCCATCACCGTGACAATCCATTGCACAATCCGATTTGATTTACCATTCACAAATTCAAAACGACTGTTTTGGCTTTGACTTTGAATCGTAAAATCTTGTTCAAGCGGACTGAAATCAGGATCAGAATCAGGCGATTCATTAGCCGTAAATAGAATTTGAAATGATTCATCAACACTCACAGGGCTTCTGTCGAGCGAAACAGTGATGCCTGAGGCAAAAACATTGGTTGAAAAACCCGCCAACCAAAGCGATAAAAATAAAATTAAGAGCGGCATTTGATAAGCGAGCTGTGAAATGGAGTACAAAACTGCGTTTGCACTCCAAATGGAAATTAAAGAAAATCGCGGATTAACACTTCGGCAATTTGAATACTATTCAACGCTGCACCTTTGCGAATGTTGTCGCTGACAACCCATAAATCAATGCCGCGTGGATGCGAAATGTCTTCACGAATACGGCTCACAAAAGTAGCATCATGCCCTGCGGAATGTGTGACCGCAGTTGCATAACCCCCATTTTCACGTTCATCGACAACCGTTACGCCTGGTGCATTTTCGAGTAATTTTCGAACTTCATCAGCGGAAATTTTGTCGCGTGTTTCAATGTGAACCGCCTCGGAATGTCCGTAAAAAACAGGCACTCGAACCGCTGTCGCATTCACCAAAATGTTTGTGTCACCCATAATTTTTTGGGTTTCCCACACCATTTTCATTTCCTCTTTGGTGTAGCCGTTATCCATAAACACGTCTATTTGCGGTAACACGTTAAACGCAATTTGATGTGGATAAACACTTGGCTCGACTTTTTTAGAATTAAAAATCCCAGCCGTTTGCTGACCTAATTCTTCAATTGCTTCTTTGCCTGTGCCTGAAACTGCTTGATACGTCGCCACGTTAATGCGTGTAATGCCAACTGCATCGTGAATCGGTTTTAATGCGACAAGCATTTGAATTGTCGAACAATTTGGATTCGCAATAATGCCGTGATTTTTATAATCGGCAATCGCTTCAGGATTCACTTCGGGAACGACAAGCGGAATGTCATCGACGTAGCGAAATTGCGAGGTGTTATCAATCACGACGCAACCTGCCGCCGCAGCGATAGGCGCGTAAATTTCAGAAACTGATGCACCAGGTGAAAAC
>CANKON010000026.1 GCA_947484105.1 Methylococcaceae bacterium
ATTACACGATTTAACTCTCGCGCCTCGAATTACTGCTGAAATTGAACGCACTGCAGCGGTCAAGGGAATGCTCGAAGGCGAATTAAAAAGTGCGGGCTATCAAATTATTCCCATTCAATTAGACGCACAACGCTACGCAAATAGCGGTGTTGGTTATCTTTTTGACCATTATGATGTTGCGGCAGAATTAGCAAAAAAAGTGGGCGCAGATTACATTTTAGTCGGGCGTTTGCACAAACCGAGTTTTTTATTCGCGTATTTGATGGGGCATTTGGTTAAAGCTGATAACGCGGCGTTACTGGGTAATTTCATTGTCGAATCAAAAGGCGGCGATAAAAAATTAACCTTGAAAGGGGTTGAAACCTTGACGGTCAAAATTGATCAGCTTTTGGATAAGGCTTACACGCCGCCTGAACCTAAGAAATGAAAAATTATCTTGAACTCTTAAACAAATTACTCACTGACGGCACGCAAAAAGGCGACCGAACGGGAAACGGCACGTTGTCTATTTTCGGGCATCAAATGCGGTTTGATTTGGCGACAGGTTTTCCGCTTATCACCACCAAAAAAGTGCATTTAAAGTCGATTATTCATGAATTACTTTGGTTTTTGAATGGCGATACAAATAACAATTTACTCGAAGAAAAAGGCGTTTCAATTTGGCGTGAATGGAGTGACGACAATGGTGAATTGGGCGCAATTTATGGCAAACAATGGCGGTCATGGGAAACACCAAATGGCGAAACGATAGACCAAATTTCTCAAGTCATTGAACAGTTAAGAACCAATCCAAATAGCCGCCGTATTATCATTTCTGCGTGGAATGTTGCGGATTTGCCTGATGAAAAAATCAGCCCTCAAGAAAATGTCGCAAACGGCAAAATGGCTCTCGCGCCCTGTCACGCTTTTTTTCAGTTTTATGTTGCAAATAACAAACTTTCTTGCCAACTTTATCAGCGTAGTTGCGATACCTTTATCGGCGTGCCGTTCAACATTGCCAGCTATGCGTTGCTCACAATGATTATTGCTCAACAATGTGATTTAGAATTGGGAGAATTTGTGTGGACGGGCGGCGATGTGCATTTGTATTTGAATCATCTTGAGCAAGCTAAAACGCAATTACAACGCACGCCTAGAGCTTTGCCGACGATGAAAATTAAACGCAAACCCGTTTCAATTTTTGATTACCGCTACGATGATTTTGAACTAATTGGCTACGATGCCGATACCCATATCTCAGCCCCGATTGCTATTTGAGAGATTTTCTTGTGATGACTTTCCGCCGATTATTCGTTTTATTTCTGCTGCTTTTATTGGCAGGTTGCGCGTCTGAGCCAGTCATTCGTCCTAGCAAACCCACGCCAGTTGATACGGGTAGAATTCCTGATTATGTCGAAGCGCGTCCGATTATGGGAATTTATGCAAATCAACCAGCTGTTACAGCTTTCGTGCAGCACATGGTTCACGATTACGGTTTTTCAGAAGATTATTTGAATGGGTTATTTTCGCAAGCAAACAAACTCGATTCGGTGTTGCGCTTAGAAGTTGATCCGTTTGTGCCACCCAAACCCAAATATACAGGACCTGTTTCACCACAACCAGTTTTGCCGCCGAAGCCAAAACCAACATTGGGCTGGACAAGTTATCGCAAACAATTTCTGGATGATACACATATTAACAATGGTGTGAATTTTTGGCGAGCGAATGCCGAAGCCTTGCAACGCGCCAGCACGATGTATCACGTTGATCCAGAATACATTGTCGGCATTATTGGTGTGGAAACGTATTTCGGGCGAAACGTCGGTAAAACCAACACGTTTGATGCGTTAAGCACACTGTCATTTTTTACTTTGCGACGCGCTGAATACTTCACCAAAGAACTTGAAAACTTTTTGCTGATGGCGAAAGAAGAAAACTACGAACCACGTAAAATTATTGGTTCATGGGCTGGGGCTTTAGGGTTGGGACAATTTATGCCCAAAAGTTTTCGCAAATTAGCAGTAGATTTTAACGGCGATGGCAAACGTGATTTGTGGAATCCTGTCGATGCAATTGGCAGTGTCGCGCACTATTTCAGCAATTCAGGCTGGCAATTTAACCAGCCTGTTGCTACGCCAATCAATGGCGATATTGATGACGAATACATCATTTTAGGGACGGATAATGGCAGCCAATTTTGGGCAATCGGCAGTAATTTCAACACTATCAAAAAGTACAACAGTAGCAACAAATATGCGATGGCTGTTCATCAACTTGGGCAATCCATTAAGCAACGTTACTTGCTCTCAAAATAAATTATGCTGACCGAGTTTTCGTTAATCGACAGGTTTTTCAAGAACCTGCCAAAAAATCCCGAAACACGTTTGGGAATTGGCGACGACTGCGCGTTGTTGTCTATTCCGCCAGGTTACGAATTAGCGATTACGACTGACACAATGGTCGAAGGCGTGCATTTTTTTGTCGGTGCAAATCCCGCTCAAGTAGGGCATAAATTATTAGCGGTAAATTTGAGCGATTTAGCGGCAATGGGCGCAACGCCGATTGCAGTCACATTGGCATTAACGTTGCCGAATGTGGATGAAAATTGGCTCGGAGAATTTTCCGCAGGTTTTTTAAAACTCGCGCAAATGTATAACGTGGATTTAATTGGTGGCGATACGACAAAAGGCGCGTTGACATTGACTGTGCAAGCCATCGGTTTGGTGCCGTGGCAACAGTCATTAAAGCGTTCGACCGCCAAAGTTGGCGATTTAATTTATATGACTGGATTATTGGGCGAAGCGGGTTTGGGTTTAAAAATGATGCAAGGTTATCGTTGTGACGCTGAAAATGCGTTAGTGCGTTTTCATGAGCCAATTCCCCGCATTGAAACAGGGTTAGCATTACGAAAAATTGCGAGTGCGTGCATTGATATTTCAGATGGATTAGCGAGCGATTTAGGACACATCTTGCTACAAAGTGGCGTTGGTGCGACGTTAGATTTTGACAAACTACCACTGTCTGACGATGTGAAAAATTACATTCAAAATACAGGTGATACCTTGATGCCCCTGATTTCAGGTGATGATTACGAATTATGTTTTACGGTTCCCGCACGGTTCGCAAATCGTGTTCCTAAAAATTGCACGGCGATTGGAATAATTGAATCAGAATCAGGTTTGCGTTTGAAAAAAGCAGGGCAAATCGAAACATTAACAGAGAAAGGTTATGAACATTTTTCTTGAAAATTACGGCAAAAATCGTCTCACTTGCAAAATGATTTTGACGAATCCGATTTTATTTTTAGCGTTTGGTTTTGGTTCTGGGTTGGTTAAGAAAGCACCAGGGACGTGCGGCACGTTGGCGGCGATTCCTGTTTATTTATTGTTGGCACAAACACCGTTTGCGATTTACAGCATTTTCACGATTATTTCGATTTTTGTCGGAATTAAAATTTGTGGCGACGCGGCGGATTTTCTCGGTGAACACGATTTTAATGGCATTGTGTGGGATGAAATTGCAGGTTATTTAATTACGTTGTGGTTTGTGCCATTGAGTTGGCAAGCGGTGATTTTGGGTTTTGTGTTATTTCGATTTTTCGACATTTTGAAACCTTTTCCGATTAAATGGATTGATAAACACGTTCACGGCGGATTGGGAATTATGCTGGACGATGTTTTGGCAGGTTTTGCGGCAGCGGGATTACTGTTTGCATGTGAATCATTTGGATTCTTTTTACCCTAAAATTCAACAACTTCAAATTATGCTACAATCCGCGCCATTCAATCGCTAACCTGCATTCCCAACTTATGATTAACATTGGCAAAATAAACACGCTCAAGGTGAGCAAACAAGACAGCTCGGGCATTTATTTAAGTGACGAATCGGGTAAACAAGTTTTGTTGGTAGATAAAAAACCACGCAAATTTGAATTAGACGAAAGCGTTGACGTTTTTGTTTATGTTGAGAGTGATGAAAATTTTTCAGCGACAACACAACTTCCATTCGCGCAAGTTGGCGATATTGCCTATTTAGAAGTGGTGTCAGTTAATTATTACGGTGCATTTTTAGATTTGGGATTGACGAAAAATCTACTCGTTCCTTACAGTGAGCAACATCACGAATTAGAAGTTGGTGAGTGGTATTTCTTCAAATTGTTTTTAGATGAAAAAGAGCGTTTGGTAGCCACAACAAAACTCAATCAATTCATCGCAGACGAAATTGAAGAAGGTGATGATTTTACCGTGGGACAAAAAGTCAGTTTGTTGATTACAGACCAAACCGATTTGGGAATTAAAGCGATTGTGAATAATGCAGTTTGGGGGTTGCTTTATGAAAATGAGATTTTTCAAACCTTGCGAAAAGGGCAGCGCATCGATGGATTTATCAAAACAATTCGAGATGATTTGAAATTAGACTTAGTGTTGCACGAAGTTGGCTACAAAAAAGTCATGACATTGACGGATACGATTTTACAAATGTTGCATGAAAATGGTGGTGAATTAGCTGTTGGCGATAAAAGCGAACCTGATACGATTTATGCCTTATTTAGCGTCAGTAAAAAAGTCTTTAAGCAAGCGATTGGCGCATTGTATAAACAAAAACAAATTGAAATTGAAAAAAATGCCATTAGGTTAGTGAACTTCACAAGCTAAAACATTTCATGTTTGGTTTTTATAGTTATTCTTCAGCCTTAGGAGGGACGAGTCTTGAAAGGACACCTTAGAAAAAATTACGATAAAAAATTAGAGCCGTTAATGACTCAAGAATTCATTATCCAAGAAGCAAAAGCATTTTTACAAACGTTAGAAGATTTGCGTCTTGAAATTGTTGTGCGTGATGAGGCTTATGCGGTAGCTAAAAAAAGTAAAAAAAGTTCCGATATGGAGCATTATCATCATCTAGCCCGCGCACTGAGTCACAAATGTTTGAATTACGGACGTGAATTGTGTGAATCTCCCATTCCACAATGGGTAGATAGTTACTTATCGAAAGAAAATACCGAAATTACACGGCACGCTTATGACGTTATTCGTAACAAAATGTGTACATCGTTAAGTGTGTTTGAACATGATTTAATTCCTTGCGCGAAAATACTAATTGATTTTGCGGAAGGGCGGCATTAAGTCTTTAATTGTTACAAAAACCGCCTGTTGAATTTTCGATAGGCGGTTTTTTTGTTGAGTGAAATTTTCACCATTCTAATACATTCCACATATTCACCTCCGCGCCACGATCTAATTGATTGCTTCGTACATCCATTTTTCCGTCGCCATCTGTGTCACGCAAATAATACGGCAAACCCACATCAGGCGTGACTTTAACCATGTACAATTTTCCATTACGACGATATTCTTGAATCGTTTTTTTGCCTTTACGGACAATCGTAATATCAGGCTCTAAATTTTCGCCACTTTTTACTTGCTTAGGTGATTCGGGAACGTCTGGAACGCTTTCTAAACGCGGTGGTGCATCATCTTCAACCGCGTTTGCAATAAATGGCAATGCCAATAAACTCACTAAAATTAAACGACGCATAATTTTTCTCTGTTAAAAGTGGAAGGTTTTTTTAAGCATAAACTTGAATTCATCAACGAGTTTTTACGATTCACAGTAATCTTCGCTAAATAAATGTGCCATTTTCACTGCTTTGGTTTTTAAGTAATCGACGTTGTCAAGATTAGACGCTATTTCGAGTGGTAATCGTGCCACTACGTCGATGCCTAAGGCTGTTAGCGCATCAATTTTTGCGGGATTATTCGTGAGCAACGCGACAGAATGCACGTTTAAATCGTTTAAAATAGCCGCAGCCACATCGTATTCGCGCTCGTCGGCTAAATGTCCTAACGCTAAATTTGCGTCTACGGTATCAAGCCCATTATCTTGCAAATTATAGGCTTTTAATTTATCGAACAAGCCAATACCGCGTCCTTCTTGACGTAAATAAATGACTACGCCACAGCCTGCAGTTTCGACAAATTGCATAGCCCGTGTTAATTGCTCACCGCAATCACAACGTCGTGAACCAAAAATGTCACCTGTTAAACATTCAGAATGCACACGCACTGGCACATTTTCTTGTTCCGCAACGTTGCCTTTTACTAAAGCTAAATGCTCTTTGTCGTCTTGATTGGTTTGATAGTAATGCAGCATAAAATCGCCGTTTTGGGTCGGCAATCGCGCTTGCAGAGTTTTTTTAAATTCTAAATTCACGTTTTTAATTTTACCTAAAATGACGGGATACTTATGTTGTAGCGATTGACGGCTATTTTAGCGTAAAAGCGGCGGGGGTTACATTTAAGCCTTATAATACGCACCATAACAATCTTTAATTTAGAGGCAAAAATTATGAAATTAGGCACAGCATTAACGCCTTCTGCGACAAAAGCTATGTTACTTGGCAGCGGTGAATTGGGCAAAGAATTGGTCATTTCATTGCAACGTTTAGGTGTGGAAGTCATTGCCGTTGATCGTTATGCAAACGCCCCCGCCCACGCCGTTGCACATCGTTCTTATGTTGTAGATATGACGGATGGCAATGCGTTGAAAGCGTTAATCACGCAAGAAAATCCTCATTTTATTATTCCCGAAATTGAAGCTCTTGCCACCGACGTGCTGGCTGAAATTGAAGCGCAGGGGAATTGCACCGTTGTCCCAAACGCTCGCGCCATTCAATTGACCATGAATCGTGAAGGCATTCGCACCTTAGCCGCAGAAACGTTGTCGATACCAACTTCATCTTATGCGTTTGCGGAATCGTTTGAAGAATTGAAAACAGCCGTTGAAAATGGCATTGGTTATCCGTGTTTTATAAAGCCTACCATGTCATCATCGGGCAAAGGGCAAACCATGGTGAAATCCGCCGACGCATTATCTGCTGCGTGGGATTACGCCAAAAATAGTGGGCGTGTTGATACAGGCAAAGTCATTGTCGAAGGCAAAATCGATTTTGATTTTGAAATTACATTGCTGACGGTTCGCGCTTTGAATGCAGACGGTGAAGTGGAAACGCATTTTTGTGAACCCATTGGACACATTCAAGAAAATGGCGATTATCGCGAAAGTTGGCAACCGCAAAAAATGTCAGAACAAGCGATTGTGAATGCTCAGTACATTGCAAAAAAAATCACTGATGCGATAGGTGGATTAGGATTGTTTGGTGTGGAATTATTTATTTGTGGTGACGCAGTTTGGTTTAGTGAAGTGAGTCCACGTCCGCATGACACGGGCATGGTAACGTTGCTTACGCAAGTACAAACGGAATTCGATTTACACGCGCGTGCCATTTTGGGTTTGCCTGTCAATACGCAACTGAAAAGTGCAGGCGCGAGTGCCGTTATTTTAAGTTCTATAGACGCGCAAGGCTTGAGTTATCAAGGTTTAGAGCAGGCATTAAGTATACCGAATACCGACGTGCGTTTATTTGGAAAACCTGAAGCCTTTGTCAATCGCCGAATGGGTGTGGCTTTAGCAATTGCGGATTCTGCCGATACAGCGCGTAAGAATGCGGTACAAGCCGCAAATTTAGTGGTGATAACAACGAGCTAAAGGTATTTATGTGATGCGTAAAAGTATAATGATTTGTTTGATAATCGGGTGGTGCGGGCAAGTTTATGCTGACATTTATAAAAAAATTGTCGGTAGCAATGGTGTCGTGACTTATACGAATATGGCACCCGTAAAAGCATCTGTTGGATATTACAGACCCGTTGTTAAAACAGCCGTACGTTCAACCGTGCCGACAACTGGTTATTTTTACAAATATCAAGACAGCACGAAAAACGTTATTTATACTGACCGACCACGATTTGATGCGGTTTTGATGAGTAAAACGCAGGTAACGGTTCCAGCAAATACGACATCTGCATACAGTTCACCGTATACATCAACCATTGCATCATTTTATAACAATCCGAATAAAAATCGATTTAATTTGTTAATCGAACAAGCTGCGGCACGTCATCAAGTGGATGCAAAATTAGTTCATGCCGTTATTCAAACTGAATCTGCTTATCGTTCCGATGCGATTTCTTCAGCGGGAGCTGTGGGTTTAATGCAATTAATGCCTGCAACGGCGAGTCGATTTGGGGTTTTAGACAGTAATAATCCCGAACAAAATATCGACGGTGGCACACGTTATTTGCGGCATTTAATCGACTTATTTCCAAACAGTTTGCACCTTGCCATTGCCGCATATAACGCAGGTGAAAATTCCGTTTTGCGGCACAATAATTCTATTCCGCCTTATCCAGAAACCCAAAATTATGTTAGGCAAGTGTTAGCATTATACAATCAAAAATCGTAATTTATATTTCGTAAGTTGCTTCACATTTCCACTCTAACAATTTGAAATTATTTGTTTTATTGTTTATGGCTTTTATTTTGCTTTGTATTTCGCTTCTGTAACCGATTCTGTTCGCGGTGAAAATGTTATATAGTTCGCGCATTATGAAAAAAAGACTCTTATAGTTCGCGCATTATGAAGAAAAACTTACGGTATTTGACGACCACTTTAGCGGCAACCTCTTTTCTCGCCTGTTCATCTAGTTATGCACTTGGTATTGGTGGGATGAAATTACAATCCGCACTCAATCAAAATTTGAAAGCCGAAATTGCGCTTATTTTGTCAGAGGGTGAAAATCCTGCTGATTTAAAAATTGGTTTGGCTTCAAATGCTCGGTTTGATGAAGCGGGTATTCCGTGGACATTATTTTTATCTAAAATCAAATTCCAAACGACTACTCAAAATGGTGTAACGGTTATAAAACTTTCGTCTAACGAAGTGTTAAAGGAGCCGTTTTTGGATTTTTTGGTTGAAGTCCGAGGCGCAAAAAGCACAGCATATCGTGAATTTACGGTCTTAGTTGATCCACCAGAAACATATAAGCCGATTCAAGATCAAGCTCCTTCTCCTGTTGCGCTAAAAGAAAAGACACCAAATCAGCCGCGCCGTTTTGTTTCTGCTCCAACACATTATGTGTCGAAGTCGTCACTGATTGTCACGAAAGATAGTGGCGAATATGGTCCTATTCGTGAAAATGAATCACTTTGGCGTATTGCCAGTAAATTTAATCGACAAAACAACGTTTCCGTCAGTCAGATGGTTGCGGCAATTTATGCGGCAAATCCAGACGCTTTTAGAGGAAGTGCCGATGCAATGATTACGGGGAAGGTACTAAAAATTCCTGGTGTCACGGCATCTGAGTCGGTCGCTGTAAAAATTAAACCTAAAAAAATGGTTGTACCGAAAGAAAAAGCAGCCACACCCACATTAAATCCACCTGCAAATGTAACGGTTAAATCTGTACCTCAAATAGACTCTTCTGCAATGGATCAAAAACTTTCAGAATTGGAACGACAACTTTCCGAAATGAAAAAAACGATTGCAGATCAGAATGCACAAATTTCTGCGCTAAAAGTCCCTGCACCTGCACCTGCACCTGCACCCGCAACTGAAGTGCCAAAAAGTGCTGTTATCGAACCACCCGTGTCAGTTGTTGTTCTACCAGCAAAATCACCAGAATTGCCTACAACGGTCATTCCCCCTGCTGTTATTCCTCAAGTTACAGAGTCCACGACAGTAACGCCTGCTCCCGCTACATTACCTGTCACTCCGATTGTTGTTCCAGCACCAGCGGTAACGACCACAACACCAACATCAAGTCTTGCGGCAGAAAAATCAGAGTCTCTGCCTTATTCAAATATTCCAGAAGGTTCGTACTATTACGTTGCGGGCGCAGCAGGTTTGTTACTATTGAGCTTATTGGGTTGGTTACGGTTACGAAATCAAAATAAGGTGGAAGTCGAAGATAGTCACATTGAACCAGAAGTTATCATTGACGAAAAATCTGCTGATGAAATCAAATTAAGCGGTGAAAATATCCTCGATAAAGTTGATGAAATCGCATCTGACATTTCTGATAAAGATGCGATTTCAACAATCGAACATACAAATGAAGAATTTGAAAATATCGAGGATCAGGCAAATTTTGAAGCACAAGCATTGTCAGAATTTAACCAATTCATGAATGAGGATTTGGGCAAATATAATCCAGGTGACTTACTTTATAAGATAGATGTTTATTGTGCTTATGGTGATTACGATAAGGCGATTTTATTGTTGCGTGATGAATTTATAAAGCACCCCGAAGCAGATGATTATGCGATACGTTTACTGAAACTTTATGTGTTGCAAGACAACAAAGTAGAGTTTGTAGAATTTATAGCCGATCTTGTAAAACTAGGTAAAAGGGAGGTATTTGAATTTTGGGTGCAGGTTTCTGACATTGTGGATGATTTTTACCCAGAAGCGTTGTCTTTTGTATCGATGCCAGAGAACGATATGTTTGAGAAAATCGATTCAAATGACGAAATTATATTGGACATGATGAACGTTGATGATGAGACTATTTCTGGTGGAATAGACGTAGCGTTAAATGCTGAAGAGTTATTAAATCATGCGACCGAAGACTTTTTTAAAGATTCTGCTGAATTTGATGATATTGAGTTAATGAAATCAAAAGAGGAGTTTCCTTTTGACGAATTTAAATTGGAATCGGCATTTGATTTGGATTTCACAACCTTTGAAGCAGAAGAACCAGTCATTAAAGAGCCAAAATTGGAATCGGCATTTGATTTGGATTTCACAACGTTTGAAGCAGAAGAACCCGCTGTTAAAG
>CANKON010000027.1 GCA_947484105.1 Methylococcaceae bacterium
AGCAAAGAACAAGCCGAGCAACTCGCGCAATCTTTGACAACCTTGTTGGCGAATTTAGGTCAAGATTATGCCCGCAAAGATGTGGCACATATTGGTATTGCGACGTTTAACCCTTTTGGTACAACGCCTGATATTTTAGCTGCTGCTAATGAAGCGTTTGAACAAGCCCAAATGATTGGCTCGAACAGTTATTATTTTAAAATTGGCAGTAATTTGGCGAAGGACATTTCGGATTGGAAAGAGTTGGTTTTCAGCATTATTGATCAAAAAAGCTATCAGGTTTCTTACACGGGGCAAACTAAATTTTTTGAAAATGATACAGTTCTGATGGAAGATGCTTTCACGAAAGCTTTTGATTCACAAGGGAATTCTATTCCCATTGGCACCTTTGTTTCGATTGCTGAAAAATTCTCGAAAATCGTTGAGTTGGATAAGGGCGTCACACTTCAAGCCATTAACTACATTAAATCACAGTCTATCACGCACAAAATAGCAATCAGTCTTTCGACGAGAACCGTCAAAAATGCTGACTTTAGAATGTGGTTAGATAACGAAATTAAAAATTCACCGATAGCAGCACAATTAGTGTTCAGTATTTCCGCTTACGCCGTTGCAAAAGAAGTGGATGTGTACGTTGAATTTTTTGAATTCATTCATGCTTTGGGGGCGAAAGTGATGTTAAAACGCTTTGAAACTCAGTCGATGCCGCTTGAAATGGCGAAGAAATTACACCCTGACTATATTCGTTTAGCGCGTGATTTGTGCAACGAGTTAAGCCGTGATGAAAGCAAAAAGACTTTTGTCGAAACTATGCAACAAGCCGCACAGTTGCTAGATATTAGGGTATTGGCTGAAAGCATCCAATCGGATGAGGATGACGGGATTTTGCGAGCTATGGGCTTATACGGTGGCAGTCGCTAGTGGAAACCACGTCAGGTCTTGATGTTTGAGCGTTATCCTGAAATTTATCAAAAAATGCTGAAAAATCAGTGATGAATCTGGTTTTGATTTGGATAAATCGCTCGAGAAATGGCTCGACGCATGACACATTGTGAGGATGCACACGCCCATTTGGCGCAAGTGGAGGAGTAAAAAATGAGTAAAAAAATCGTAATCGAGGGCAAAGTGATTCCGTTTGAAGGGAGGCAGACTATCAAGTATTTTGGCTTTTTTAACACACTATTTTTGCTGTGTGGTCTTATTTTTTGCATCGCGACAGTCGCAGAAGATTTTGTGATTAGTAGCGAATTGCTTGCGCGTATTGAAAAAAAATACGGTGTATCAGGTCGAACCAGTGTTGAAGAGTGGAATCAGTTACTGCACACGCAAGACGTGCTGGCACTGCCAGAAGAGATCAAGTTAAAAAAGATAAATGACTTTTTTAATCAGCGAACGAATTTTGTTGATGACATGGTGCTTTGGCACGTCAATGATTATTGGGCAACCCCCGTTGAATTTCTCGCCCAAAGTGCAGGAGATTGTGAAGATTATGCTATTGCCAAATACTTCTCACTTAAAGCAATAGGGGTTCCCGAAGAAAAAATACGCATCACTTACGTTAAAGCTCTTGAGTACAATCAAGCACACATGGTGTTAACTTATTTTGAATCGCCCCGCGCGGTTCCTGTTGTTTTAGACAATATCAATCCACAAATTAAACCTGCTACTGAACGTAAAGATTTATTGCCTGTTTATAGTTTTAACGGTTCTGGATTATGGATAGCGAAAGCGAAAGGTGATGGTCAACGTGTGGGCGGCGCAGAACGTTTGAGTTTATGGACAGATTTAACGCAAAGAATGATGAAGTCAGATTTCTAAAACCTTAATGATGGGTGTCTCAACAAAACCGCTTTTCAATACTGTTGAAAGTGGTTTTTTTATTGCCGTTAAAAATTTTAAACGAGTGTGTTATAGTCGTTACAATTGAGAATGGTTATTGATAACAAGCCATTTTGTTTTGAATTCTTCACATTGAAGGTGCGATTTTATGACGACCAGTTTGAACACGTTTGCAGTAGGGGACACAGGGAAAATTACAGGTTTCGACGTTGCGGGAAAAGCATATCGGAAACGTTTACTTGCAATGGGTTTAACACGCGGTACAGAATTTAAAATTACCCGTTTCGCGCCACTGGGTGATCCCATTGAAATTAAACTACGCGGCTTTTCACTGACCCTGCGAAAAGAAGAAGCTTCGGTAATTTTGGCGGAACGTGTGCAATGAAAAATGATTTTATCGTGGGTATTGTCGGCAATCCGAATTGCGGAAAAACCACGTTATTCAATGTCTTAACGGGTTCAAAGCAATACGTTGGTAATTGGGCAGGTGTCACGGTCGAAAAAAAAACGGGCGAATACGATTTCGATAAAAAGCACATTCAATGTGTTGATTTGCCTGGTACTTATTCGCTCGAATCGTCAGATGACAACGTGTCACTTGATGAAAAAATTGCCCGCGATTACGTTGCTTCCCGCGAAGCCGATTTAATTATCAACATCGTCGATGCGTCAAATATCGAACGCAATTTGTATCTCACCGCGCAACTCATCGAAATGCGCGTTCCGATGCTAGTCGTCTTTAACATGATGGATACTGTGAAACGGCGCGGTATTAAAATTGACCTTGCACTCTTAGCACAACAATTTGGCTGTCCTGTCATTGCGATTTCAGCCGCAACAAAACAAGGTATTCCTGCGTTAAAAACCGCAATCAATCAAGCAGTTATTTCAAAACAAATTCCAACCACACACATCACTTATTGCGCTGAAATTGAAAATGCCATTTCAAAATTGACTCCCGAATTAACCGAAATTGCTCAAAATTATCCGTGTGATGCGCGTTGGCTTGCAATGCGACTGTTAGAAAATGACACGCTCGCGCAAGCCATTTCAGGCACATTTTTGTTATCATTTTCCGAGAGTCTACAAAAACAAATTGAAACGCAAACCGATGACGAAATCGACATTTTAGCCGCCGATGCGCGGTATGAATTTGTGAATCAATTAACTAAAAAAACGGTCTGTAAACTCAGTGAAGTCAGTCGCCACACCAGCGAAAAAATTGACCGAATCGTGTTAAATCGCTTTTTGGGAATTCCGATTTTTTTGCTCGTGATGTACACGATGTTTTTGTTCACTATCAACATCGGCAGTGCGTTCGTAGATTTTTTTGAGCAAGTCGTTGGCGCATTTTTAATCGACGAGCTGGGCGTAATTTTAACGATTTACAATTGCCCCGATTGGCTCAACGTTTTACTCACGCAAGGTATCGGTAGCGGGATTCAAGTGGTCGCCACATTTATTCCGATTGTTGGATTTTTATTTTTGTTTTTGTCGATGCTTGAAGATTCAGGCTACATGGCACGCGCCGCGTTTGTGATGGACAGATTGATGCGTTTTTTAGGACTGCCAGGCAAAGCGTTTGTGCCGATGATTGTGGGCTTTGGCTGCAACGTGCCTGCAATTATGGCGACGCGAACGCTTGAAAATCCACGCGATAGAATTCTCACCAATTTAATGAATCCGTTTATGTCTTGCGGCGCACGTTTGCCCGTTTACGCACTTTTCGCAGCCGCATTTTTTCCGATTAACGGACAAAATATCGTTTTCGGGTTGTATTTAATCGGCATTGCAGTCGCGGTTTTGACGGGTTTAATTATGCGGCACACGCTTTTTAAAGGTGACACCGCGCCGTTTATTATGGAATTGCCGACGTATCATTTGCCAACGTTGCAAGGCGTATTGATTCGGACGGGCGACCGTTTGAAATCGTTTATTTTCAACGCAGGTAAAATTATTGTACCGATGGTTTTGGTATTGAACTTTTTAAATGCGTTGGGAACGGATGGCAGTTTTGGACGCGAAAATACCAATCAATCGGTGTTGAGTGGAATCGGACGCAACCTGACGTTTGCCTTTGAACCAATGGGCATTCATGAAAATAATTGGGTGGCAACGGTTGGAATTTTTACAGGCGTTTTAGCAAAAGAAGCGGTTGTTGGCACGCTCGACGCACTTTATGGACAACTTGAAACGCCAAATGTTGACGTTGAAAAACCCGCTTTTAATTTACAAAATGCGTTAACGGCTGCCGTTTTGACCGTACCGAAAAATTTGGGAGACATCGCTAATCGTTTGCTTGACCCGCTTGGTTTGAATGTCGGGAATTTGGAAAATAGCGACGAAGCTGCAGCCGCTCAAAATGTAAAAACAGCGACGTTTACCGCGATGCAACACAGTTTCAACGGACAAGCTGGCGCGTTTGCGTATTTACTTTTTATTTTGCTTTACGCGCCTTGCGTGGCGGCAACGGCAGCTATTTATCGCGAAACGTCAGCAGGGTGGGCGGCATTTACAGTGATATGGACAACGGGAATTGCATACATCACGGCGACACTTTTTTATCAAACCGCGACGTTTTCAGCGCATCCAGAAAGTTCGTTTATATGGATTTTTGGTTTGAATTGTTTGTTAATGTTGGTGGTTTTTGTTTTTTGGTTGCAAGGTCGAAGTGAGGCGAAAAAGTTATGATTTTGTCTGAATTACGAACGTATTTAAAAACACGAAAAAGTGTGACGTTGCAAGATTTGATGCTGCATTTCGACATTGATGCCGAAGCGTTACGCGGAATGTTACAAATTTTAATATCAAAAGGCTATGTCATAAAAAATTCTGCAAAAGAAGCGTGCGGCACAAGTTGTTGTAAATGTGACAGCACGCTAACTGAAATTTACGAATATTCAAAGTAACGAAAAATAACATGATTTTAAAAGATTTAAGAACAATGACATTGCTCGATTGGCTAGAAAATGATTGCCTTTTGAATGTTGAAAATTGCGAGCCAGCCTCAAATGATGCCAGTTTTCGGCGATATTTTCGCGTAAAAATTGACGGTGAAAATTTTATCGCCATGGACGCACCGCCCGATAAAGAAGATATTGTGCCATTTATGAAAATTGCGACGTTGTTCAAGCAAGCCAATGTCAATACGCCAACCTTGTTGCAACACAATCTCGAAGACGGTTTCATTTTGCTTGAAGATTTTGGCTCGCAATGGTTGCTCGATGAATTAAACGAGGACAATGCCACACAACTTTACGCGCGGGCGTTGACAGATTTATTGCCCTTGGCGACGAATGAAAATTTATTAAATGCCAATTTACCGCCTTACGACGAAAAGGTGTTGCGCCGCGAAATGGCGTTGTTTGAAGAATGGTTTGTTGAACAACTTTTAGATGAGGAATTGCCGCAAGATTTATGGGAAAACGTGCAGCAAATTCTCGTTAAATCAGCATTAGAACAGCCGCAAGTTTGTGTACATCGGGATTACCATTCGCGTAATTTGATGGTCTTACCCAATGGTGAATTGGGTGTTTTAGATTTTCAAGATGCTGTTTTAGGCGCGTTGACGTATGACAGCGTTTCACTTTTGCGTGATTGTTATATTGATTGGTCAGATGACAAAATTGAAACGTGGTTGCGGGCGTATTTTGAGCAATTACAAACCGCAAAAGTCGTCGAGTGTGATTTTGCACAATTCAAACGCTGGTTTGATTTGATGGGAATGCAACGGCATTTGAAAGTGTGCGGCATTTTTTCGCGTTTGCATTTGCGTGATGAAAAATCAGAATATCTCAAATCATTACCGCGCACGCTAAATTACTTAATTAAAGTGTGTAGCGCGTATTCGGAATTGCATGAATTTCAAGTTTGTTTGGCGCGTTTCAAAGCGAAAAACAGCGGTTAATGTTAAAATCGCCAATATAATTTTTCGCCTTCAATGAGCTAATTCATGTTGTTACGTCCTGCTTTGCCGATTTATCTTTTTTTTGTTTATTTGTCATTTAATACGGCAGCTTTCGCGGAAGACTTTTCTTTTTTAGGGATGTCTTTTCCAAGCTCCACCTCGCAACAAATCACTTCAATTTTAAACACGAAGCAAAACGTTTTACTGGCGCGTGCAAATTTTGAATACCGCGCAGAAGATGTGGACGCACTTTATAAAACGAATAATTACGCGCCACTTTGGGTCGAAAATTCGCAATCTGAAAAAAATATCGCCGATGTTTTAGCATTGCTTTCCAACGCCGCCGCGCAAGGTTTGAATCCTGACGATTATTCTGTCAGTACGTTGCAACAAAAATTGCCTTTGGTTCAACTATTAAAACCTGAATCGTTTGTCGATTTGGCGTTGTTTGACACGGCATTGACGATTTCATTGACGCGCTATTTACATAATTTGCATTATGGGCGCGTGAATCCACACAATTTGAATTTTAATCTAAAATTACGCACACAAAAAACACTCGATTTACCACAACTGATTAAAACTGCGCTTTCTGAAGGGAATGTGTCGCAATTAGCCTCAAAAGTCGAACCGAATTTGCCGCAATATCAAAAATTACGCTCGGCTTTGGCGACGTATCGTGAACCGCTTGTTTCGTCGCCCCAAACGGAACCACCCGAAGAACCTGCTAAAAAATCAAAAACGAAACAAACGGTCAATTATTCAGAACGCATCACAAAAATTGAGTTAGCCATGGAACGTTTGCGTTGGTTGCCTGAAACAACGGCGCAGCAATCGATTATTGTGAACATTCCTGCGTTTCAACTTTGGGGCATTGGCGCGACGGGGCAAGAATTAAATTTGAATGTTGTTGTCGGGAAATCAGCGAAAACCCCTACGCCAATTATTATGGCTGACATGAAATTCGTAGAATTTATGCCGTATTGGAATGTGCCGCCAAGTATTTTGAAAAAAGAAATTTTGCCAAAACTGAACAATAATCCCGATTATTTGTCGGGGCAAAATATGGAAGTGGTATCGTTAAAAGGCGGAGGAATGCGGGTTCGCCAACGTCCAGGTGGTAAAAATGCGTTAGGACGGATTAAATTTATTTTTCCCAATAAAGAAGGCGTTTATTTACATGACACGCCATCAAAATCATTGTTTGGGCGACCCCGACGCGATTTTAGTCACGGTTGCGTGCGTGTCCAAAATCCGAGTGCGTTGGCAAATTTTGTGTTGAAAAATCAAGAAGGTTGGACGCAAGAACGTATTGATACAACGCTTTCAAGCAATACACATCGCCAAATCAGTTTAAGTACAACTATTCCCGTAATATTTTTCTACACCACGGCGTCTTATGAACAAGGTGATAAGTTGGTTTTTTACAGCGACATTTATGGACATGATGCCATGCTATTAGCTGCCTTAACGAAAGTGGGGGATGTGCCAGATTCTGCCTTAATTCACAAAGAACCTGAAATCATGCCAAGCGAACCTTTACCGACTGAGGAAAGCCCGTTTTTTTCTGAGTCGTCGCCTGAATAAACCCTGTTTTAAAGGAAAAATCATGAAATTCGTAGACCCCAAAACCGACATTGCGTTTAAAAAAATCTTTGGTAACGACGCGCATAAAAGCATTTTGATTGAGTTTTTAAACGAAATGTTAGAACTCAATTATCCGATTGAAAGCGTCGATATTTTAAATTCTTATCAACCACCAAAATTTGAGGGCTTAAAAAATACGAGCCTTGATGTCAAAGCGAAAGACAGCTCAGAACGGGAATTTATTGTCGAGATGCAAGTAGCTAAAGAGGCGTGGTTTTTACAACGCGCCATGTTTTACAGCAGTAAAGCTTACAGTCAACAGCTATCAATTGGTGAAAATTATCACAAACTCAAGCCCGTTATTTTTCTGGGCATTTTGAATTTTGATGCGTTTAAAACGAAAAGCCATTTTTCACGTCATTTGATTATTAACAAAGAAACTAATGAACATGATTTGCAAGATTTGGAATGGAATTTTATTGAGCTAAAAAAGTTCAAAAAAACAGAATCTGAACTGCAAACTGTTGCAGAGAAATGGATTTATTTTATTCAACAAGCCACAAGTCTTGACCACATTCCTGAAAATGCGAATACGCCAGCGTTGAAATTGGCTTACAACATTGCCGAGCAACATCAATGGACGACAGAAGAATTGGCGGTTTACGACGCGCAAGAAATGGAGATTCATCGAAGTCAGAATGTAATTGAAACGGCACGAATTGATGGGCTTGCGGCTGGTCTCGCAGAAGGACTTGCAGAAGGACTTGCAGAAGGGCGTACTGAAGGACTTGCAGAAGGAGAATTAAAAGCCAAACATGCCATCGCAAAAGGAATGCTCGTTGAAGGTTTGAATACAGAAATCATCGCTAAATTAACGGGGTTAACGCCTACTGAAATCAAAAACTTATGTTAAAAACTACCGCGCCTTCGCACACACCCAAACTTGAACTCGTTGGCAACCCGCCATTTTCAATGCCAACGCTAATTCGTGAACAGTTGAACCTGTTGTCATCACGTCGTCAATAATAGCAACGTGTTTTGCGTTGAAAGTGGGTAAAATTGAAAACGCATTTTTGATATTTTCGTTGCGTTGCTCGCCCGTCAAACCGACTTGATGCGCGGTGTCACGATGTCGAATGCAACTGTGGCTATCGAGTGGCAGCTTTAAACGATTGGCGACAATGCGTGCAATTTCAATGGATTGATTAAAGCCGCGTTCTTGATAACGATTTTTGTGTAACGGAATGGGAATAATACAGTCAGGCAATTCTGCTGTTTTTTCTAAATAATCCGCCACCAAATCCCCAAGTAATCGCGCACTCGGATAATGATGATGAAATTTAAGTTGTAAAATCAAATACCGAATGGCGCGATGGTGTAAAAAGGGTGCAAACGTTTCATCAAAAGCGGGCGGATTCGCTAAACAATTCGGACATAAACCGATTGAATTCGATTTTCCAAAATCACTCGCGCATTGATAACAACGCGGTGAATTTTTCGGTAATTCACCATAACACGGGTCACACAAATCACGATTTTTAACGCCTTTATCGCCACATAAAATACAATGCGGCGGCAAAATATAAGATAAAACCGTTTGTATAATTTTAATCATAGTGCGCCTTGCGCTTAACAGGAGTTTCATTTTAATGACTAATTCAATCCTTCGCCACGATTGGCAAGCTGATGAGGTAATGGCGTTATACGCGTTGCCGTTCAACGATTTGTTGTTCAAAGCCCAAACGATTCACCGCGAAAATTTTAATCCTAACGAAGTGCAAATTAGCAGTTTATTGAGTATAAAAACAGGTTCGTGTTCAGAAGATTGCGGTTATTGCCCGCAAAGTGCGCGTTATGATTCGGGGGTAAAATCGGAACCGTTAATGCCCATTTGTGACGTTTTAGACGCGGCGCAGCAAGCAAAATCACAAGGTGCCACCCGCTTTTGTATGGGGGCAGCGTGGCGCAAACCGAAGGATTCGGACATTGAGCGCGTCGTTGAAATGGTGCAAGGCGTAAAAGCGTTGGGAATGGAAACCTGCGTCACACTCGGAATGTTGACCGATGAACAAACGGCACGTTTAAAAGAAGGCGGTTTGGATTATTACAATCACAATTTGGACACGTCGGAAGATTATTATTCGGAAGTGATTACGACGCGCACTTATCAAGACCGTTTAGACACATTGGAGCGCGTGCGAAATTCAGGCATTAACGTCTGTTGCGGCGGGATTGTTGGCATGGGTGAAAGTGAGTTAGATCGCGCGAATTTGTTAATTCAACTCGCCAATATGCCGCAACATCCTGAAAGTGTGCCTGTGAATATGTTGGTACAAGTCGAAGGCACGCCGTTAATGGGAACGGAACAACTTGATCCATTGATGTTTGTTCGCACGATTGCGGTGGCGAAAATTATGATGCCACAATCGCGCGTGCGTTTGTCAGCGGGACGAAATGAAATGAGCGACGAAATGCAGGCGTTATGTTTCTTTGCGGGTGCGAATTCGATTTTTTACGGTGATAAATTACTCACGACCGATAACCCGATGACCAATCACGATTTGCGCTTATTTGACCGTTTGGGATTGAAATCAGCGGGTTCGAGTTATGCGTAAATGAAACGTTTTGGCTTATTGCTAATTCTTTTTGCAACGAATTCCTGCGCTGCCGTATACAAATGCGGCAACGTTTATTCAGAAAAACCGTGTGGAACTGATTCAACTGAAATTCAATTTGAAAATCATGAATCATCACAATTTGAACAAACTAGCGCGTTTCAATCATCAAAAGCCCGTTCACAAAATAGTGGCAGAACGCTTGTCGGAAAAGTGATTCGTGTCACCGATGGCGATACGATTACGGTTTTAACCAGTAGCGGCAAAGAAAAAATTCGTTTTGCTCAAATTGATGCGCCCGAAACCTCCCATTTTGGCAGTCCGACACAACCTTACGGCAAAGAAGCAGGCGCATTTTTGCGGCAATGGGTTTCAAAACAAACGGTGCGCGTGGACGTTGAAACTGTTGATCAATACGGTCGAAATGTCGGAACGGTATTTGTGAATGGGACAAACGTGAATCGTGAAATGGTAAAAAATGGTTTTGCGTGGGTGTATCGGCAATACGCGCATGATGCGGAATTATTAGAGTTAGAGAAATCAGCGCGAGCCAGACAAATCGGATTGTGGAGTTTGGATAATCCGATTTATCCACCTGATTTTAGGAAGAAAAATCGGTAACAAAATACAAAAAAGCCTCGTTTGAGAATATCAAACGAGGCTTTTTTATGTGAAAAGATAACGGTGATTTGATTCACCGTCACCGTTA
>CANKON010000028.1 GCA_947484105.1 Methylococcaceae bacterium
GAATTACACAGTGGATCCGCTTGCGAATGTGTCGGCGAATATCACTCCCGCCGCGTTGACCCTCGCCAATGTCAGTGCCGACAATAAAATTTACGATGCCACAACCGTCGCCACCCTAAACGGCGACACCTTATCAGGCGTATTGGCGAATGATGTGGTGGTGTTGAGTTCAACCTTGACGGGACAATTCGACAACAAAAATGTCGGTGCCAATAAAACCGTCAACGTCTCCCTGCCCCTTTTGACAGGGCAAGATGCCACGAATTACAAAGTGGATGTGCCTGCGAATGTGTTGGCGAATATCACCCCCGCCGAGTTAGCGATAACCGCGACAGGAAATAGTAAAAAGTACGACAGTACCACTACGGCAAGGGTAAATTTAGCAGACAACCGAATCGCTGGTGATATATTCAACATAAGTTACAACAGTGCTGAATTTAGCGATTCGAATGTGGGAATCTTGAAACCAATTAACATTGGTGGCATCAATATCATTGGAACTGATGCGGGAAATTACACTTTTAATTCGTCAGTTATCACGAGTGCAGATATTAACCGCATATCAAAAATAGAATGGATTGGAAAGGCTGATAATGCTTGGGTAACGCCAGCAAACTGGAATCAAGGAGTTGTTCCTGATGAGACACAAGACGTTGTTATTTCCAGTACTGGCAACGTTATCGATATTTCAGGTAATCAAATTATCAATTCGCTGTTTAGTTTGAATTCATTGCATCTGGCTAACAATTCATCAATGACAATAAACAATCCATTTACGTTACAAAATGGCACAACATTGAGCGGAAATGGTGTATTTAAAACCTCTACTTTTACAAACGAGGGCATTATTTCACCAGGAAATTCACCTGGTAGGGTTTCGATTGATGGGAGTTTTGTGCAAAGTAACACGGGTTTATTGGACATCCAGATTGCAGGTGATATTGAAGGGCTTTATGATCAATTGGATGTTTCGGGGGCAGTTCAATTAGACGGCACAATCAAGCTGAGTCTCATCGATGGTTATGTTTTAACAAATTCAAGTAATACATTCAACTTTATTAAGACGAATTCGACTGTTTCGGGGTCATTTGCAAGTATAGATACCTCCGCCAGTCCCTCGCTGAGTAATCGATTTAATTTTGTAAATGGTAAATTAGAAATCGTTGCACAAATTAATACACCACTTATCACAGCGATAAACCAATTATTTCCAAACAGCTCACCAGAAACAGTTCAACAAATTGAGACAGAAGTTTTTGCAAGCGATAATGCTGTTTTGACTTTACTGCCACTCGCGACAGTAGATGATTTGGGTTTGTTGAAATCTAAAGGTGGGCAAGGAAGTGTCAATATAACGGTTGCCGCTGATGTAACCACTGTCAAAACAAACAGACCGTTAGGGCTATGCAAATGAAAAATCTCACATTTGGATTAGGCGTTTTATTCACGACACTTACATTGCCAGTTTATGGCGTACAACCCGTTGGTAAAGTGAGTTTTTCTAAAGGCAATAATGCCGCGCAACAACCTAACGCAAGTCCTCGTTTATTAGGAAAAGATGCCGAGGTTTTTCAAGGTGATAACATTCAAACTTCGGACGGCAGTTTTGTCATTATTGAATTTAACGACGATTCAAAGGTGACGGTTCGCCCTAACAGTAATTTCAAAATTGAGCAATTCGACACGGCAAGTAAAAATACCAAACTTACCGTCTATGAAGGTGGCGTGCGTGCGACCACAGGTGAATTTGCGAAAGGTGGGACTGATAATTTTCAAATAAGAACCCCTACTGCTACATTGAAAGGAAATGGAAATTCGGATTACTCGGTACGAGTTTGTAAAGAGGATTGCGATAAAGAAAAAAAGGCGGAATTAGCTAAAGATTTTAGCGTGGCAAAAATTGTTGATATTAAGGGCGATGTTTTTGCTAAAAATCGCGTTGATAAAAATGCCGACGGGCGTAAATTGGCAATTGGAACAGGCATAAATCCACAAGATTTTTTAATTAGTCAAGCGAACAGTTATGCGGTGATGGTATTTCGTGACAATCAGAAAATCACCCTACAAGCAAACAGTGAATTCGATATTGTAAAATACGATTTTGAAAAAAAAGGTGAAAAAGACCAGTTATTATTTAAACTAGCGACAGGTGGAATGCGTGCCTTAACGGGAAGTATCGGTAAAAAAGATCATGCCGCGTATGAAGTAGATACGCCTGTGGCGACGATTGGTATTCGTGGCACCGATTACGATTTTCAGTGCAACATATCTTCAATGGGAATTTCTGAGAATTGTGAAAGAGATGGCGCGTATTTACAAGTGAATGAAGGTGCCGTTTCTCAAACCAATGCTGCTGGCGAAAAAGTATTTTACAAAGGTGAAACGGGATTTGTGGCATCAAAAGATTCTGCACCCGAATTAAAGCCGATTCCGAAAGACATTTCAAAAATTATAGACAGCTCCCCGCCTGCTAGAAATGCCCCAGATGCGGATAAGGTTTTTGACCGATCATTGGATAACAGCAGACCAGGTACTTACACCATTGTAAACAAAGGGGACGCAACATTAGAACCAAACGGGGATGAATCGCCAGATAAACGCTTTGATGGTTTAATTTTACACGAAGGTGAAAGTAGTTTTGCGAGTGAAAAAGGAGGCGACACAATAAAACTAGAAAGCGTTCCAATTTTTATTGGTAAAGACGACACACCGCAACCCGCTACATTTTCTAATAATGCAAACATTCCAACCACCACCTTATTTTCAACAACCATTGGCGAATCGACAGCAAAAAACAGTGGTGAAAGTTGCATAGTAGAACAATAAATTGAGTAAAAAAGCCATGAGAACTCCCATGTTAAAACCATTATGCCTCGCGCTCAGTTTAAGTTTTGTATCGATTAGCGTGGCACATTCCAAAGATGTTGCCCCGCAAAAATTTAAATTTGTGGTCAATAAGTTTTTGGTCGAAGGTGATGAAATCAAATCTATTTTGTCAGAAGATGAAACTTCAGCGTATTTAAAATCATTTCAAGAAAAACCTTATGATTTAAAAGACTTACAAGACGTTGGCAAAGGTTTAGAAGTCATAATTCGTGATAAAGGTTATGCGTTTTACCGTGTTATTTTGCCACCTCAATCGCTCAATTCGGGCGAAATAAAATTGAAGGTGATTACATTCGGCGTTGAAAATATCAAAATAGAAGGCAATCAACATTTTACAAATCAAAATGTGCTAGCGAGTTTGCCCGAATTGAAGCCAGAGGTGTCGCCAAATACGAAACAATTAGCCGCGTCTATAAAAGTAGCGAATAAACATCCCTCTAAACAAGTAGTTGTGATGTTTAAGCAAAGCGAAATCAAAGACAAAGTCGATGCCACCGTCTCGGTGACTGAGCAACCTCGACCTTATCAATTTTCGTTAGGTTTTAATAATACGGGGTCAGACAGTTCAGGTGAATACCGTTTAACCGCTGGGGCACAATACAGTAATTTGTGGGGACGTGACCACATTGTGAATGCGTCATACACAAGATCGCCTGATCAAATCGATGCCGTTGAGCAATATGGTGGCACTTATGCGTTGCCGATTTATTCGTTGGGCGGTTGGGTAAATATGTATTACGCCAACTCCAGTTCAAACAATGGTGTTGTGGCATCCGACATAACCATTACAGGGTCAGGTGAAATGATGGGGATTCATTACCAACAATTTTTGCCAAAATTTGAAAAATACGAACACAGCTTAGATATTGGTTTGGACAGCCGTCATTTTTCAAACAGTGTTCAAATTAAAAATCAACAACTCAATACTAACGTTCGTAGCTTTCCTTTTAGTATTTCGTATAAAGCCGAATATCCGTTTGAGCATTTGCAGAGTGGTTATTTTGTGCAATGGGCAATGAATACGGGGTTAGGTTCTGATAATAACGATTCAAAATATGCTAATTCACGTTCAGGTGCCGATTCTTCGTGGCAGTTATTTCGTTATGGCACCAGTTTTTTAACAAATTATGAACAGTGGTCGCTTTCGACTTCACTAACGGGGCAATACAGTCAAAATCCGTTAATCTCAGGTGAACAAATTGGACTTGCGGGAAGTTTTGATGTGCGCGGTTATGAACAACGTGAAATCAGTGCAGATAGCGGGCAAATCGTAAAAATTGAATTGACCTCTCCCGCTTGGGAAAAAATAAATGCCTTTGTATTTTATGATTACGGTCATGGAACAAAAGAAAAACCGTTGGCGGGCGAAACTAAAGATTGGAATTTAAGCGGTACGGGCGTAGGTGCGAAATGGGCATGGCAAGAATATGTCAGTACGAGTTTGACATTTGCCACCGCGTTAAACGATGTAAATACCACCAAAGCCTTTAATAATCGCATTCTTTTAAACGTTAATTTACGTTATTAGAATACAGATTGGCGAAATGAAACTACATAGCAAATGGCTCAAAGCCTATCAGTGGATGCTTTGCATCGTTTTAACATTTGTATTTTTGGCGCACACCGTCGGTCAAATACAAATTCCAACGATGCAACGTGTTGAAAACATTTTGTACGATTTGCGCTTGCGCCTCACGATGCCGAACACGATTGACGATCGTATTGTAATTTTGGACATCGACGAAAAAAGTTTGGCACAAGAAGGTCATTGGCCTTGGCGACGTGACAAACTCGCGTACTTGATGGACATGGTTTTTGATTATTACGGCGCAAAAGTTCTTGGATTCGACATTGTATTTTCCGAACCTGATATTAGCGGTGGCATGGATGCGCTCGATAAATTAGCCAAAACTACCTTACAACAAGACAGCAAATTTTTATCGGCGATTGAAAAAGTTCGTCCCGAATTATCGTTCGACGATAAATTTGCCACCAGCTTAAAAAATCGTCCTGTTGTGATGGGCTATTTTTTCAGTCACCACATTGAACAACATAATGAAATCGGTATCTTGTCAAAACCCTTCGCAAGTCTGGAAGGACGTGACTTTTCGGCATTACTTTTTGAAGCACGTAGCTACGTTGGAAATTTGGCGCAATTACAATCAGCAACGCAATTGGGTGGTTATTTAAATAATTCCAATGTTGATGAAGACGGTGTTTATCGGCGTTTGCCGATGGTGACACAATACAAAAATCAACTTTACAGCACCTTGTCGCTGTCGATTTTACGTCAATTGATGGGAATGCCTGAAGTTGAATTTATTACCAGTGAAGATTATGGCGATAGTCGATTAGAAGCGATTTCAGTCGCTGGAATTAACGTCCCTGTTGATTCTGGCGGTAATTTGTTAGTACCGTTTCGAGGCAGACAAGGTAGTTTTCGTTATATTTCAGCAACGGATATTTTGAACGGTGTCGCGGATATTTCGGTATTGAAAGACAAAATTGTGATTGTCGGAACATCCGCCGCAGGTTTGCTAGATTTGCGTTCAACGCCTGTTCAAGGTATTTATGCAGGCGTTGAAGTTCACGCCAATATTCTGAGTGGCTTACTCGATCAAACCGTAAAATCTCGTCCGACATATATCGTTGCCGTGGAAGCGATTGAATTAGTCGTGTTATTGATTTTGGCAATGACCATTTTCCCTCATTTAGGCGTAATAGCTGCCGCAATGATTTTTACGGTGATTGTAAGCATTGTTGTGTTTTCAAATTTTTACGTTTGGACAACGCAAAATTTAGACACCCACTTAGCCACGCCCTTGTTGTTACTTTCATTGCTTTACGGCTTGCAACTTTTCTTTGGATTCTTCTTTGAAAGCCGCAAGAAAAAACAATTGGGCAACATCTTTGGGCAATACATTCCGAATGAACTTGTAGAAGAAATGAGTAAATCGGACGATGAATTTACGTTAAAAGGTGAAAACCGTGTGATGACCGTATTTTTTTCAGACGTGCGGGGATTTACAACCATTTCAGAAGCGATGGAAAATCCGCAAGATTTATGCGATTTAATTAACGAAATTCTTACGCCTGTGACGCAAGTTATTCACAATCATAAAGGCACGATTGATAAATATATCGGCGACGCGATTATGGCATTTTGGGGCGCCCCCGTTCGCACCGAAAGGCACGCTTATTTGGCAGTAAAAGCAGGCTTGGATGTGATTAAATCGCTCAAGGAAATCAATGAACGTTTTAAATTAAAATTGTGGCCCGAAGTTGATTTAGGCATTGGTTTAAATACAGGACCGATGGTCGTTGGCAACATGGGGTCACAATTTCGAATTGCTTATACCGTCATGGGAGACACGGTAAATTTAGGCTCACGTTTGGAAGGTTTAACTAAACAATATGGTGTGAAAATGATTGTTAGTGAATCCACGCTTGCTGCCGCGCCCGAATTTGCTTATCGAGAACTCGACCGTGTTCGCGTAAAGGGAAAACATAAACCAATTACGATTTATGAGCCAATTGCCGAATGGGCTGAAATTGCGAGTGAACAACGAATCATTTTGGATTTAGTTCACCAGGCGTTGACAGATTATCGTCAGCAATTATGGGATAAATCAGAAGCCGCATTTCATCAATTACACGATTTAACCCCAGACGATAAGTTGTACAAAATTTATTTAGAACGCATTGAACATTATCGTGAAATACCACCCGAAGAAAATTGGGATGGCGCGTTCACACACACAAGTAAATAATGCCAAATTTCAAATCGGCAAAGATTATTTTTTGGTCAACACGGCAAAAGCCTGTGAAAGATTGTCGGTTTCAGTGAATTTCAAAACATCATCAACGCTGCCAGCCGCTTTGATTTTCCCTTGATGCAATACGATTAAATGGTCGCTCGGATAAACTTCATCCATTAAATGACTTGCCCACAAAACCGCAAGTTTTTCTTCCGAAACCAACTGGTGAACATATTCAACAATACTTTGACGGCTAGGAATATCAAGCCCAACCGTTGGTTCATCGAGCAATAAAATTGCGGGTTTATGTAATAACGCCCGCGCAATTTCAACGCGCCGTTTATGTCCGCCGTTTAATTGCCGTACTTTCTCACTGCGTCGTTCGTACATTTGCAAACGCTCTAATTCTTCTTGAATGCGTTTATTGGCTAATTTACCGCTCATTCCGTGCAATGCTGCGTGATAACGCAAATTCTGCAAAACGGTTAAATCCATATCCAACGTGGTTTGTTGAAATACCACACCTAAACGCGCTAAGGCTTGGCGTGATTGACTTTGAATATCAAAACCACACAATTCAATTTTACCGCTATGCGTGTCGTACAAATGTGTAATTAACGAAAACAACGTACTTTTTCCCGCGCCATTTGCCCCGAGTAAAATTGTGCATTCGCCCGCGTTGATTTGAAAATTAACGTTGTCGAGGGCTTTTTTTTGTCCGTAAGAAAACGTTAAATTTTCGACTGTTAAAGCGATTTCGTTCATGGTTTCACCGCCAAACCCCAAGGATAATTTCCTACGCCGATAGATTTCGTGACGGTTTGCGATTCCAAATCAATAATCGATACGTCATTACTCACGCCATTTGCTGTATATAACCGTTTTTCGTCAGGTGAAAATGCCACATTCCAAACCCGTGAACCCACCAACAGATATTTTTCAATTTCAAACGTTTGTGCGTTCACAACCGCAATTCGATTCGCCGTCCCAAGCGCAACATAAGCGCGTTTTCGTTCTTTATCAATCGCAATTCCAACAGGTTGAATTTTGTCATTCGGCACGCCTTGAATCGCAAAAGTAATCGTTTTAATCGGCTGTTTTGTTTTGGAATCCAAAACCATCAACGTCCCCGCCATTTCCGAAGTCACCCAAAGCTGTGAACTGTCAGGCGTAAAAGTCACAAAACGCGGACGCGCATCAACCAGCGTATTATCAACAATCGTCTGCGTTTTTGTGTCAATCCAATGCACCATATTAGTGGTTTCGGACGCACTGATAAGCCATTGATTATCAGGACTGAGGCAAATACCTTCAGGTTCAACGCCAACTTTGATTTGTTTAATGATTTTCTTTTTTGCCAAATCAATTACCGTGACCAAACTATCGTCTTCGTTTGAAACATACATTTTGTCGCCCGTTGCATTCAATGCAAACGTTTCGGGATCTTTACCAGATGGTAATTTTCCTGTTTGCTTTAGCGTTTCAGCATCAAAAATTTTAATAGTGTTGTCGTCGCTCGTTGCAATATAAAGCGATTTTTTATCAGAACTGAAAGCGATGCCGCGCGGACGTTTACCAACGGGAACTGTTTTTAGTAATTTTCCATCAACAGGATTTAAAACGGCGATAGCGTTGTCTTTTTCGAGTGTGACAAAAACGGTTTCAGCGTGAGCGAGATTGAAAAATGTGGAGGTTAAAGCGAAGGCTAAAATTTTGAGTTTCATTTGTTTCCTTTTTCAACAAGGCGTTTTGTTGAACGCCTTGCTTCAATGATTTTTTACGCGCCAAACGATAAATCTAATAAAGCGTTATCGAGTTGACCCGCGCGGAATGATTTGCCTGATTCAACAGCCGTCACGATTACGCTTGCTGGGCTGAATAACATTGCGTCAATTTTGAAAAAGTCGTAATTGCAGGCTTTGAAAATTTCAGCAAACGGTTTGCCATAATCTTTTGAGGTTGAACTTGGTAATTCTTTTGCTAATTTTTCAGCCGCTTCGTCGCTGCCTTTTACAAATAAATGCACTTGTCCTGCGAATAAAATTGCATCGTTTGTGCGTCCCATTGCTTTGACAAAATTTGGGTGTGGTGGACAAATTGGCGCAGAACCTGAACCATCAACAATGTTTTCTAATGGAAAATGCAAGGCGTGCGCTTTGTGCATTGCGACTTCTAAAACTCGCGCCACAACTTGAACACCGCCCGCTAAACTGCTAGTTGGTGTGACGATAATGGTTAATTTTTCTGGTGAAATGCCACACGCCGCCGCGACTTTTTCAACGATTGCCAAAGGTGGAATCGCATCATTTTCAATAACCAATGTCGCCGCATCACCTTCATCGTGGTACGCCAATTCTTGATAAAGTTCTTCAACGGGGATCGTTTGTCCATCTTTTTGTTTGGTTGCCATTGCACGGGCAGGTCCTGAACCAAGCGCGTAGTATTTTTCGTGTGACAAACTCCAACCCGCATATTGACTGCCTAAACAACCTAGAACAGGATTGCCCGTGTGAACATTTACCGAAAGAGGCCAGTTTGTTGTGTATGAACTGTGAGAAATTGAAACCGTTCCCATCCCGCCCAAACAAATTTCCGCAATAATTCGACCCGCTTCCAAGCCGCCGACATGGTTAATTCCCGCGTCAATAATTGTGCAACCATTTTCTAATTTTTCAATTCCAACGCGCAATTTCGCTGCGTTGGTAATCAATTCTTGTACTAATGCCAATGTTAATTTGTTCACACTTGCTTGATTCATTTTTAATGACCTTTTTAATTTTTGAATGTTAATTTTGAGTTTTTTTAATGCAGTTTTTGACCGCGTTGAACGCGCAATCATACTGCAAATAGGCTGATTTTTGGGAATTATCACGCCTGAAGGCGGCAAATCTTGGCAGTTTTTCGACCAATCGAAATTTTTTGGAATGATGAGCGAATGTGGCGCGAAAATAATTTCATAAGCTGAAAAGTTATTTGAATGCGTTGATTCTAAATTTTGCGTTAAATGCGCGTTGAATAAAGGTAAATCATAAAGCTGCATACTCGCAGAGAGACGTGGATTGATTTCTAAAACAAAAATGTCGGTTTCTGTGTGAATAAAATCGAGCGAATTTAAACCACGTAAATTGAAATGTAAAACCAGTTTTTTTACCCAAAATTTGAGTTGTTTTTTTTGTACATTACTCAAATCGCTGTAATTTGAAATTCCTGCAAACAAAAAATCGATATGTGTCCATTGTGTGTTGAAGCCAATAATTTCAGTATTTAGAAATAAAACGGAACCTGATTTTCCTTCACAAAATTGTTGCCAATAAATATCGGTTGTTTGAGAATTGATTCCAAAACCGCCCTGCCCTTTTAATGGTTTGGATAACCAATTTTTTGTGTCTTTTGGAAATAAAAAATGTGTTTCTGGATAAGGAATTTCTAAAAACTTCAACGCTGAAAAAAATTCCCGTTTATTTTGAACTATCTCAAAAACAGAAGGCGAATTCCCAACAATTTTGAAATGATTTTCCAAAAAATAAAGGCTTTCAAAGTGATTTTCAAAACCGCTGCCGTAAATTACGCCAGCAATGTTGAAATCTTCAAACTGTTTAAGCGCGAAAGTTATATTTTCAATCGAAAGTGAATCAACACGAATGACTTTTTTTGCATAATTAAGTGTATCGACATCCGCAAAACAATCAATTACTAAAACATCAAAACCTTCTCGATTTGCGAATTGCGCTAGCATTCGCCCTGACGTTGCAACGATTAGCCAAACCATTACGCTGCCAAATCATTCACGCTCAAAATCGCTAATAAAATAGACACGATAATTCCCGCAATCATAATGCCCAGCGTAATAATCAACGCGGGTTCAAGTAACGCCAACATTCGCGCAATCGACACGCGCAATTGTTTATCGTAAATCGTGGCAATACGTAAAAGCATGGTTTCTAAATGCCCAGTTTCTTCGCCCATTTTTATCATTTGCATTGCCATTTTTGGA
>CANKON010000029.1 GCA_947484105.1 Methylococcaceae bacterium
ACAATCCCAGCTGACGAAGCTGATGATTTATTCGTTTCTGTTGGCGTATTCATTCACTGGATGGCTGAAGACGACGCGAAAATCGAAGAATTCAACTACAAAGCAACTAAAGAAGCATTGGCTCGCGCTATTTCAGGCACACCAACTGCGAAAGAAGTTGTTGCTGCTAAAAAAGAAGCAAAACATCCGTTTGCTGCAAACAGCGTTTAATTCAATTTGAGCCTCGTGGCTTAACTCGAATCAAACAAAAAATACCTCTGCTTGCGGAGGTATTTTTTTGTCTAAAATTTAGCAAAAGTTTCAGTCGTTATCACACCAGAATGCAATGCACTTGCAACTAAAACCTGTTCTATTCCAATACGTTCAAGTTGCACCAAATCGTCACTATTTCGCACACCACCTGCTGCCATAAAATTTACTTGCGGATAATCACGCTTAAATTGCAGCAATAAATCAATCGCTGCCCCGTGAGAACTTCCCACTCGATTCAACGTCATCACAATCACGTTTTCAGACCAAAATTTGGTTTCAGAAAAGAATTTTTGAGAACCCAATTTTTCACCATTTGCGCCAAAATCTAGCGACAAAATGAAACGTTTTTTAAATTCCAAAATTTCACAAAAATTGTCATCTGTAAAACATTCACTGCCCAAAACGGGCAAATAATTTGGCAAAAAATTTCGTGCTTTTTGATAACCCGCATCGACCAAAAACGTGATTTCTGGAAAATTTTTTGCAACTTGTTCGATTAAACTACATTGACTGCCCTGCCCTGTAATCGCTTCCAAATCGGCAATGTAGAACGTATCAAAATTATGTAATTGCAAAAAACCATTTAACACGGAATAAATATCGGTTTTCGACGTTAAAACACTTTTTATGGGCAGATAATTTTCACGCTGACCTTGCTTCGCATGAACCACAATGCCATTTTTCAAGTCAATAACGGGAATCAATTTAAGAGTCATGTGAATTCACAAAATGATTTAAACCATCTAAAACCAAATTTTCTTCAAGTGTGAAAATGCAATTTAGTTGCGATGCGATAATTTTTGCGTCACCACCTGTTAAAAATAATTTTGTATTTTCTGGTTGTTTTTGCATGACATTTTCAATCAATCCACACGCTGAAAATAATGTGCCGTTATAAATCGCAGCTTCAGTATCAATCGCTAATCCCATTTCGAGTGAGGAATGTACAAAAGGTAAATGTGCTGTATTTAGCGCAAGTGCATTTTTCATCAGCGTCAAACCCGCACAAATTAACCCACCTTGATGTTCACCTTTTTCATTTAAAACATCGACCGTAATGGCTGTACCACAATCAGCAACACAAACAGAAAAATTTGTTTTTTGACGCGCTGCACATATCGCTAACCAACGATCTATCCCTAATTTTTCAGCTTGTGCATAGCCGTTTTTAACACCAAAGGCTTGCGCTTGTGAAGTGGCAAAATGAATCGGAATATCTTTCCACAATTCTCGCGTCACCGTTGTAATGACGTTTAACAATTCGGCTTTACTCACACACGAAATACCCATTTTTTCAGGTCGTAAATCCCGCCACAAAGTGCGTAACGTTTGCGGCGTTATGTCAGAATGTTGCAGCGATTGTCCGAGTTGCAACAGATTATTTTCAGCACAAGCCCATTTCAAACGGCTATTTCCTAAATCTAACAACAAATTCACGCGCTAAAACTCACTTCACCCGAAGCAAACGTTTGAATGGTGCCGTCGTCACGTTGCAATTTCAATAAACCGTTTTCATCAATACCTTTCACAATGCCGTTAATTTTTTGTGAACCCACAAACAAATCGGCAGATTTTTCAAATAAACAATCGTGTTCGCGCCATTCGTCTAAATAGGCAGAAAAACCTTGTTTTTCAAACGTTGCAGCGATGGGTAATAATTCATTTAATAATTGTGCGACAAGTTGATTTCGATTTAATTGGATGTCTGTAATCGTTTTTAAATCCGTGTAAGCTTGCGTAATTTCGGCGATTTTTGGCGGCAAATTAACGTTTAAACCCAGACCAATCACTGCGCTCACATCGTTATCAGAATGGGTAGTCCCTTCAATCAAAATTCCCCCTAATTTTTTACCGTCGCTATAAATGTCATTAGGCCATTTCAAATCAACGTTAAAAATTCCTAATTTGTTCAACGCACGAATAACACCCACACCGATTGCCAAGCTCAAACCATTCAAGGCTTGTGCGCTGCTAAATCGCCACAAAAATGAACTATAAATGTTTTGTCCTTGTGGCGAAATCCAGTGCCGACCACGACGACCTTTGCCTGCGGTTTGCGTTTCCGCCAAACAAACACAGCCAGACGACACGTCACTTTGAATGCGAGCCATCAAATAATTATTCGTGGAATCAATAACGGGGAAAATTTCTAATTCGGAAATTAACGCATGGGTGATTTGGGTCAGATTCGCGTTAATTTTTTGTGCATCTAAAAGTGAATCACTCACCATGATGTCGCTGCTTTTCTTTTTGCTGACGAATTTGCTGTAACTGTTTTTTAGCAACGTGTTTACTCAATAAATCACGGTCATTTTCCGTCATATTCACATAATCCACACCAATAAAATACACATAAGGATTGTGTGAATCTTGATTTTGGAAGCAATGAACCACTTTTGCGTAAGTCACAATGACGACAGTGCTATGAACTAACAGCATTTTAATTTCTAAATACTGACCCACTTTCAATGCTTCATTACAATCAAATCCCAAACCAGACACACTGACATTCGCATTGCGTGTTTCATTAGCACTGACTTCTTCACTGGCACTTAAAGACAAAACCGCTTGTGCAATTAAATCAATTTTAATATCGAGTAATTTTAAATAACTGGCAAAATCAGAATGAATTTTGTCTAATTTGTTGTACAAAACCGTTGATTCCTCAGCAATCAACGCCAACGCCGACGACAACGAACAATTATCAAGCAAACTTGCCTCGACTTGAATCGGTTGTTTGGTTTGTTGTTCATCGACTAAACGATAAGACAAATTCACCGAATCGGTAATCCGAAAAAAATGCCGTTTATCTTCAGTAATGGTTTTTTTTAACTGACTCATAGTGTGTTTCCTTAAAATTTTAAAAGTCGAATTTGATAAACAAATTCGACTTTTTTAAATCAAAAATCAATCTTCCCAAGTCCGACCATCACGCGCGAGCAAGGCATCCGCCGCGTTGGGTCCCCATGTTCCTGCCGCATAAGGTTTTGGTGAATCGCTTAAATTTCCCCACGCACGTTGAATGGAATCGACCCAAGTCCACGCAGCTTCGGTTTCTTCACGACTGATAAATAACGTGTTATTACCGCGCATTGCTTCGAGCAATAAGCGTTCATAACCGCCAGAAACGTGTTTTTTCATTTGGCTTAAAAAACTTAAATCGAGCTTATTTTTTTGCAAACGAATCGAACCGTCAATGCCTGGAATTTTGTTCAAAACCTCAATTTCCACGCCTTCTTTGGGTTGTAAATGAATAATCAATTTATTTGGCGGTAAATCGTAAAAACTGTCTTTGAAAATGTTGTGCGGTTGTTGTTTGAAATAGACGACGATTTCAGTGCGTTTTGAATTCATGCGCTTGCCCGTTCGCATATAAAAGGGTACGCCAGCCCAACGCCAGTTATCAATATCAACACGCATTGCAACGAAAGTTTCGGCTTCACTTTCAGTATTTGCGCCCACTTCTTCCAAATAACCTGGAACTTCTTTGCCTTTCAAATAACCTTTTGTGTATTGCCCACGAACCGTGCGTTTACCCACGTTGTAGTCGGCAATCGGACGTAAAGCTTTTAACACTTTAATTTTTTCAGCGTGAATGCTTGCCGCTTCTAAATTAACGGGCGGTTCCATCGCAACAAATGTCAAAATTTGTAACAAATGGTTTTGTAACATATCGCGCAATTGTCCCGAATTATCAAAATAATCCCAACGTCCTTCAATGCCTACATCTTCAGCAACGGTAATTTGAACGTGGTCAATAGTGCTATGACTCCAATTCGTCGTAAAAATCGAATTCGCAAATCGCAACGCAAGCAAATTCAACACAGTTTCTTTGCCCAAATAATGGTCGATACGATAAATTTGATCTTCATTGAAAACGGCTTGCATCGTGTCGTTAATTTCTTTCGATGAATCCAAACTGTAACCAATCGGTTTTTCAATCACGATGCGCGAATCTTTTGAAACGAGTTTTGCTTTTTGCAAACCTGTACAAATACTTTTAAATAAAAACGGTGGAATCGCTAAATAATTCACCGTAGTTCGCGTTTTTTGATCGAGTTTTGCCGCCAACTTTTTAAATTCATTAGCATCGCTAATGTCGAGTTGCAAATAATCAAAGCGAGCTGAAAAACGTTCCCAAACTTCTTCAACAATCGGACAAGGCAAAAATTCTTCTAAACTTTTTCTAACGATTTCGATTAAACCGTCGCGTGTTTTTTCAACTCGATCAACCGCTAAAATGCGTGTTTGCGGTTCTAAAAAATTAGCTTTGTCGAGTTGATAAAGTGACATCATCAACTTGCGGCGTGATAAATCGCCAAGTGCGCCGTAAATAATTAAGTCGCAAGGTTTGTATTTTTTTTCGTTCATAATTTTGTGTTTTTATAGTGAAAGAAAGAAGCATCTAGCACACATTCTGCGTGTTATTGCACGTCATTATCGCAGAATTTACGCCCTGCAACTGCGAAAAGTTAAGGTAAAAACGTTTCTAAAACGTTATCCAAAAAGTTCCAACCATGTTCTGAACAGCGATAACCCCCTTCGTTTTCGATTAGCAAACCCTTTTTCAGGCAATCGCTTAACGCGGGTTCAAGTGTTTTTGCGTTTAAACCTGTTGCAATTTCATAATGCGCCAATGAAAAACCCGCTTTTAAACGCAAATGATTCATCAAAAATTCGAGCGGTAAATCCACCATTTCAATCGCGTTTTCAATAAAATCATTTTCTTGTTGATAACGCTCAGGATGTTTATTTTTTTGGGTGCGGATAATTTGAGTCGGTAATTCCAAACTTAATTTTCCATGTGCGCCCGCGCCAATTCCCAAATAATCACCAAATTGCCAATAATTCAAATTATGCCGACATTGCTTACCGTTCAAACTGTAAGCCGATACTTCATATTGTGCGTAATCGTGTTCGGCGAGAATTTTTTGGCAATGTTGCTGCGTATTAAAAATCAATTCATCCGACGGCAAAACGGGCGGATAACGATAAAAATAAGTGTTTGGTTCAAGCGTCAATTGATAAAACGATAAATGCGTGGGTTCAAGTGCAATTGCGGTACGAATATCGTTTTCAGTTTGCGACAAGGTCGATTTTGGCAAACCAAACATTAAATCTAAATTGAAATTTTCAAAGCCTACTTTGTGCGCCATTTCAGCAGCTGAAATCGCTTCTTTGCCATTGTGAACACGTCCCAATTCGCTCAAAAGTGAATTATCAAAACTCTGCACACCAATCGACAAACGATTGATTCCAATCGCTCTAAATTCTGCAAATTTTTCAAATTCAAACGTACTGGGATTGGCTTCCATTGTAATTTCAATATCTACAGAAAAATCGAGTTGTTTTTCAACGCCGCGCAATAATCGATTCATCGCTTCAGGCGAAAATAAACTCGGCGTTCCACCGCCAATAAAAATGCTGTGTAATGGACGTGTGACTTGATAACGCGCAATATCTCGCGCCAAGTCCGCAAGCAAACAATCAATATAATGATTTTCAGGAATTGCATCTTTCACGGCGTGGGAATTAAAATCGCAATACGGGCATTTTTTCAAACACCAAGGAATATGAATGTATAAACTTAGAGGGTACAAGGACAAATCATCGAGGTAGGTTTAGAATGATTCGAGTGTAACACAGAAAATAGCGAGGATTTATGCGGCTTTTATTGGTTGAAGATGACGAAATTTTAGGTGATGGTTTAGCGGCGGGCTTGAAAATGGAAGGTTACGCGGTCGATTGGTTGACGAACGGCAAATTGGCGGACGAAGCCTTGAAATTGAACAGTTACGAATTGGTTGTGTTGGATTTGAATTTACCCGATATGGATGGCATCAGCATTTTACAAGCCTTACGCGGGCGTAAAAATGAAACGCCCGTTCTGGTTTTAACAGCAAAAGACACGATTCCAGACCGAATTTTAGGACTGGACAGTGGTGCGGATGATTTTGTGATTAAACCGTTTGATTTAAATGAAGTTTGTGCGCGATTACGCGCTTTAGCGCGACGCAATGAAGGACGTGGCACGCCAACGATTGAACACAAAGGCATTTCATTAGATCCCGCGTCGCATCAAGTCACATTTAACGACGAAAAAATTGAGCTGTCACAAAAAGAATTCGAGATTTTAAGTTTTCTAATGAGCAATATCGGACGTGTGATTTCCCGCGCTCGATTAGAAGAAAGTTTGTATTCGTGGAATTCCGATGTTGAAAGTAACACCGTCGAAGTTCACATTCATCATTTACGCAAAAAACTCGATGCGGGTGTTATTCGTACAGTTCGAGGTGTCGGTTATATTATTGATGCTGATGATGAGGAATAATTCGTCAATTTTCTTGAAAACGCTTTAAAACTTGAAATATCGCTGCCGCTTTATCGAAACTTTCTTGATATTCATCGTCAACGTTTGAATCGTTCACAATGCCACCACCTGCCCAAAATTGAATTTTTCCACGCGATTCAATCAGTGTGCGAATCACGATATTTGTATCCATATTGCCATCAAAACCAATATAACCAATCGCGCCACAATACACACCACGTCGATTCGGTTCTATTTCTTCAATAATTTCCATGGCGCGAATTTTTGGTGCGCCTGTAATCGAACCGCCTGGAAAACAATTTTGCAATAAATCGAGCGCATGTTGATTGGGTTTTAATTCACCCGTTACAGTGCTAACTAAATGATGAACGGTCGTATAACTTTCGATTTCAAATAACTTCGGCACGCGCACATTTTGGCAAACTTTGCTGATGTCGTTGCGTAACAAATCGACAATCATCACGTTTTCTGCGCGGTCTTTTGGATTGTTAATTAAATCGTGAAGTTGTGCGGCGTTTTCGATGTCGTTCGATTTTCGCGGACGGGTGCCTTTAATCGGTTTGGTTTCGACGTGTCCATTTTTTAGTTTTAAAAATCGTTCAGGCGACGAACTCAAAACTTTCACGTCAGGGAAATTCAAATACGCGCTAAAGGGTGCAGCGTTGATTTCACGTAATGCTTCGTAGGTTTGCCAAGTATTGCCTTCGCAATTTGCTGAAAAACGTTGCGTTAAATTGACTTGATAACAATCGCCTTCTTTCAAATACTGTTTAATTTTTTGAAATGCTTGAGCATAAGTTTGCTGTGAATAATCGGCTTTGATTTCGCTTGTTACGGCAAAATCGGTTTCATTATCGACCGTTTGTACGCCTGCTAAAAAATCACAGATTTCGTCTAATTTCGCATCACTTTCGTCGTAACAAATGATAAAACTTTGTTTAATTTCATGGTCAATCACCACCGCCCAGTCATAAATTCCCACCGTCATTTCAGAAATAGATTCAGGATTTTCAGCAAGATTGGGTAAATGTTCTAAACATCGCGCCAAATCGTAAGAAAAATAGCCAACTGCGCCACCGACAAATGGCAAATCAAAATGCGCGATATTGCTTGAATCAAACATTTTTGCATAACGATTTAATTCACTTTTAAGCAATTCAAACGGATTTTCATTCGATACAATCACATCATTTTTCGTGGTAATCGTGGTATTTTCGCCGCGCGTTTCCAACGTACAAACAGGATTTCCCGAAATAATATCGTAACGCCCTTGTTTGCTACGCGGATGACCGCTGTCTAAAAATACCGCCCACTCTTTTGCCGCGAACCAATTGACGATTTCCGCGCTGTCTTCAACATAAAAAGTGGAATAAATAACCGCTCGTGATGTCATAACTTAGCGACTGAAAAATTGACCAAAAGCGCGACTACCTGAGCCAGTTTTGATGGTTTGCATGACTTCGAGCGTGTTTGAATTGATAACTGAAACAGTGTTGTCGAACCAATTTGCGACGTAGACGTGAATATCGTCAGAATGCGTAGAAATGCCTTCGGGTTTATCGCCGACCGTGATTTCTTTGATGACTTTTAAGGTGTGGGTGTCTATGACGGAAACGTTGCCATCTTCTTGATTTGTAACAAAGGCAAGGGAATCATTTTTTGCTAACGCGACGGTATAAGGCAATTTATTCACTTTAACTGTTGCGATTAAGTGCATCGTTTTGGTGTCTAAAATACTTACGTCATCGCTTTGCACATTTGCGCTGTAAAGACGTTCATTTTTGGAATCTAACGTTATGCCAAATGGGTGTTTTCCAACGGGCGTTACGTTTTTGGTTTTTAAGGTTTTCAAATCAATTTGTGATACCGAATTGCTCATGCGATTTGCGACGTACAAAAAGCGATTATCCGAACTCACAATCAATCCAGAAGGTGATTTTTCAACGCCTAACGTGGTGATAATTTCTAAGGTTTTGGTATCAATGACGCTGACTTTATTTTCGTACCAATCGGCAACAAATAAACGTAAGTTATCAGGTGAAACCGCAATTCCTAAAGCACCTTCAGTTAATTTAATTGTTGTAATAACGGCATTTTTTTTTGTATCAATCACTGCAACGCTTTTTGCATCAGGCGTTGAAATATAAACACGTTCACCATTTGGCGCAACAGCAACGCCTGCGGGTTTTCCCGAAACAGAAATCGTATTTTCAACCGTATTTGTTTTGGGATTCACAACCGAAACGCTGTCGCCTAATTGATTGGTAATGTAGGCGAGTGGCGCGGCTTGCGTGGGAGCAGATAAAAAAACGGCAGCGACTCCCATCGCTACCGTCCATTTTGAAATGTTTAACACTTACTTTTCAGCCAATGCTTTTAAATTTGCCAAGCCTTCTTTTAATACATTGCCAACAGCTGTATTTGCAGCTTCTTCGTTCATTTCAGCAGGTGGATTGTTGTTCATGTAAGCGCGGTAATAGCCAGTTTTCCAAGAAACCACTGATGAACCGCCTTTGTCTTCTACTTTGATACTTGCTGCATAGTTATCAACGGGGAAAACGGGGACTTTTTCTTCAACGCCAGAATGTACGATGGTGTGCGTCGTGCTGATGTCGGTGATTTTATAATCGTAAGACATTTTTTCAGCATCGTATTTTTTCAATTCTTCAACAATCGTGCCGCCATTTTTCAACGTCAATGTGCGTGATGCGCCTTTTTCATTGCCACCTGTTGCGGTTACGCCTTTGATTGCTGGCAACCACGACAAGTCATTGTATTCTTTAATGATGTTCCAAACTTTTGCCGCAGGTGCATTGATGGTGATGTCTTGTTCTAATTTTTGACGAACAGGTCCGTGTGCGCTAGCAACAGACGTGAACATAAATGCGCCCAGTGACAACAAAAGAGTTAATTTGTTCATTACAGATTTTCCTAAAAGTGAGTTTGTGAAAATTACGGGTTAATTATATGCGAATTTTAGCGTCGCGCCACGATACAAATCACGTCAAACGTTGCCACAATTTCACCTGATTCGTTGTGTGGATAATTTTTCATCATCGTTTGCAATGATTTTCTGGAGGTTAAATTTTTGCAACGTTGTGAATTCACATTGTGTGCGCCGATGTGTTTTAACTCACGCATTAAATCCAAAACCGAATCGTAACGTGAAATATAAGACTTATTTTGGATTTCGATATTTACAAACCCTGATTTTTTTAATGCCGATTGCAATTGTGACGCGGTGTAAAAATCATTAACGTGAGCAAAATCATCAACATTTTTCCACGCCGTCTTTAATTCATGCAACGTTCTTGAACCAAATGTACTGAAAATTAACGCGCCATTTCGTTTTAAAACGCGGTGAATTTCGTTTAACGCCTTATCAATCGGCAAACACCATTGCAAGGCAACATTTGAAAAAACCGTGTCGATGCTTTCAGTTGAAAAGGGTAGTTTTTCGGCATCCGCGCAAACGTAATTGACTGAATGATGCAATTTTTCACGAGTGGTTTGTAACATGGGTAATGCTAAATCTAACGCAATCAAATTTTCACAATACGGCAATAATGCTTGCGTTAAAAAACCTGT
>CANKON010000030.1 GCA_947484105.1 Methylococcaceae bacterium
GCAATAATACGAGTTTTTCCCATCCGTTTTGCGAGCAAGGCTTGACCGACGGTGTTGTTAATTTTGTGTGAACCTGTGTGATTTAAATCTTCACGTTTTAAATAAATTTGTGCGCCACCCAATTCTTTTGTCCAACGTTCTGCATGATAAAGCGGCGATGGACGACCGACATAATGCTGCATATCCTTATCTAATTCCGCGATAAACTCAGCGTCTTTCATGTAATGCTGATAAGCCGTATTTAATTCCGTAATCGCGGGCATTAAGGTTTCGGCAACAAAAATGCCGCCATAAACACCAAAATGTCCCCGTGCGTCGGGTTTGTTATATTTTTCTGTCATAAAGTTTCTCGATCACCTTCTTGAACTTGTTGTGTAAATGCAGTCATTTTGACAATGTCTTTTTTGCCTTTTTCTAATTCGACACCGCTACTGACATCGACTGCGTAAGGATGGGCGATTTGAATCGCTCTTTTAATGTTTTGAACTGTTAAACCGCCCGCTAAAATAATCGGAATCGGGCGTTTTGTAGGCAATAAATCCCAATCAAATTGTGTGCCCGTGCCGCCTTTAGCATCGGGATGGTAAGCGTCTAAAAGCAAGCCTTTTGCGTCATGATATTCCGTGTTCAATTTTTCAAAATCCAAACCTTTTTTAACACTTACTGCTTTGATGTAACGTTTGCCATAAATCCGACAATCTGCCGCTGGTTCATCGCCGTGAAATTGTAAATAATCGAGTGGCACTTGCGCTAAAATCTCACGAATCATGCTTTCTTTTTCATTTACAAATAACCCAACAACACTCGTAAAAGGTGGCAAGGCTTTCGTGATTTCAATGGCTTTTTCAATGGTAACGTGACGCGGACTGTTTTCAAAAAAAACTAAACCAATCGCATCAACGCCTAAATGTGCCGCATAAACAGCAGCATCAACATCGGTAAAGCCGCAAATTTTAAGACGTGTTCTCATGTTTGAGGAATAAAAGAAAAGGAAAAATTAGGCGCGTAGCATACCATAAAAATTTTGCCTTACGGTTCAACCGTTGCCGCGACAACAGGCGTTTTTACAGGCTGTGTATCAACTTCATTTATCATTGGGGAAAGCGTTGGCTGTAAAAATTTCAAAATATGCACTGGTAAGGAACTCGTAAAATGATAGCTTCCCGCATTTTCACCTGCGACGTAAGCGGTAATTACACCGAAAAATTTATCGCCTAAAAAGAACGTGAAGGTTGCCGCGCGACTGATAAATTTTGTTTCAAGTAATTGCCCATTCGCACCATGTCTGTCTTTTCGATGATCCCCTGTTCCCGTTTTACCACCGACTTCAAGCCATTTACCATTAGCATCTTTATAAATACCGTTCAAACTTCCTGCCGTTCCACTTGTCACAACGCCCATTAACGCCCCACGCGCAGCTCTTGCAACTTCAGGTAATAAAACCTGTTGTCCACTTTCGAGGGTTTTATCCAAAATCGTTTCATACGGTGTCGCTTTCGCGTAATGGAAATTCGCAAAACGAACGGCTGGTAATTTCACGCCATCGTTGCTGATAATCCCGATCAAATCTGCCAATGCCGCAGGTCTATCGCCAGACGCGCCGATAGATGTGGCATAAGACGGTGTCAACGAAGCAAATGGATAGCCCACTCGTTCCCACGCAGCATGAATTTGTTTAAACGCATCGTCTTCGAGCAAGGTCATAATGCGGCGTTGTTGTGCGAAACTGTGAGAATGTTTGAATAACCATTGATACACATTTTGCCGTTCTTCTGCGCTAGCTTCGATAACCTCATCGCGCGTCGCATCGGGATGGTCGGCTAAATACTTCACCACCCAAAGTTCAAGCGGGTGAACTTTGGTGATATAACCTTGATCTTGCAAATCAAAATTATCAGGCGTGTATTTGTAAAATAAATTATCAATGTTTTCAGTGACTAGCACTTGCGCGGGAATATGCGCTTTTAAGTATTCTTCCAGCGCGGCGCGATCACGTTCGGGATAAATGGCTTCATAAAGCATCGTTAAACGTGACGGTTTTGGATACACTTTTTGGGTCAGTGTTTCCAAATTATCATCGGTACTTTTACCGTGATAACGCGCATAAAAACGACGCAAATAAACCAACCCTTCGCGATCAGCAAAACGTGCTAAATACTCTTTGCGTTTTTCGTCGTCAGGACTTTCAAGCCACCGCGCAATCCCTTCGGGTTTATACAAATGGTGATACGCCAAATCACGCATCATACGAATAAAAGGCAAATTGATGGATTTTCTAAGCGCATCACGAACTGAAACTATTCGATCATCATCATCTTCACTGAAATTATTAAAATGATGCACGCCGCCGCCCGTGTAAAAATACTCGTCAGGGCTTGCAGAGTATTTGCGATCGAGTGCTTGATTTAACATTTCATCGAGCGTGATTTTCGGACGTGCTTTCAACTGATCAATTACCCACGCTGACAAATAATCGCGCGGATGTAATTCGATTTTTTCCAAATCTTTTGGAGTTTGACCTTGATACGATTGATAAATCTCAGCGATTAACTCTAAATAATGCACCATCGTTCGCATTTTGGCAGTCGAACCTAAATCTAAACGGATGCCTTCGTTAATATCGAGCGGCTGATCGTAATTATCGGTTTGTACGCGCAATAAATTTCCTTTTTCACTGCGTTCAAATAACACCAAACTGTAAATAATCGCGCTTAAATCGTTGCTAGGTGTCAGCATTCGCTCACCCATCAAGCCTGCCGCGCGTGCATTGACAGGATCGCTGAGTTTTTTCAATGCCGCAGTCACTTGTTGCTGCATTTCATAATCAATCGTACTTTTTACCGTCAAATCCAAACGATCCAAATCATAGTTCGTTTTGATTCCGAGCATTTGCGCGAGCCTTGCACGAAGCACGTTTTGCGTTTTTTGTTCTGTGACAAAAACGTAATGTGAACTGCTTTTTGGCGCACGTTCCAATTTCACATTCAACGCTGCATCACGCAACGCAGGTGAAATTACGCCTTGATTTGTTAAAAGGCGCAAATAACTGTCGGTCAAATTCTGCAACGATTCAAAACCTGAACCCAGCAAATAGGTTGGACGACGTTGTGATAAAAAAATACTCAATACTTGCCGATAGGCTTTGGCTTGTTCTGGATTGATGGTTTGCACATTTTTTAAACGTTGCGCGGCAAGCAACTGGTTCACTTCTTTAAAATCTGCACCAAACCATGACACTAGCCCGTCACCTAAACCGTGAACTTCGCCTAATTTCCCCGACGCAGCAAGCGGCATCGTATTTAAATAAGCAAGCGCAATTTGTTTACGCATTTCTGTCGTATCTTTGCCTAGCAAATACGCGCGTATTGACGCGCTTGCCATTTGGCGCAATTTATCGCTAATGGATTCGGTGTAGCCGTTGCGTGAATGCCGATATTTTTCAATTTGCGTGGCAAGCGTGCTACCACCAGGCACATTGCCTTCAGCCCCTAATTTTTTTGCCATCATTTGCAACACCGCAAAGCCTAAACGCTCCCATTCGACAGCAGGATTGACATTTTTACGATTCTCATCAAGCAATTCCCGATTTTCAATAAACAACAACGTATTCAAAATGACAAGCGGCACGGCTTCAAAATTCGGATAACCGTAAGTGGGATACGCAGCGGCAAATAAGGGTTTTTCAGCATTATCAACTAGGCGTAATCCTGCTTGATTTTTTTCTTGGTAAATCGGAAATAAACCGTATTCATCCATAAGTTGTGACATCATTGACGAAGACGTGGCTTGCGCGGAAATACCAAAACCTTCTTTTTGTAGTCGCTCGATTTGGTCTGCCAGCAGCGTATAACCTAAACGACGATCATAAGGACCGTGCGTAGGATAATGAATTGAATTACTGGCTTTATTTTCCAGTTTAAAACTGAGTTGCTGGCTAATTTCTGACAAATAACGCGCTTGATAGCGTGAAAAGTCCACTTCATTTTTCACTAATTTAAAAACACTAACCGTCACCACCACTGAACCGATAACGGTATAAGCAAGTAAAAGCTGCGAAAGCAAACGCGATTTTTTTTTCATGCGTTAACGCAAAATGAATGGGTGAACAAAAAAACAGATCATCAAAATAGGAGATTAGGGCGAAGTTTGAATTTGATGTAACAATTATAACGAAAAAACCACCCATCAAAATTTAAATTGGGTGGTTCATTTTGAGATGTGCAAAATTGTAATCTTTTTATTTTTGAAATGCTTTGAATAATTTTTGAATCGTTCCTACGGCTAATTCAGCAAATGCACTTACTAAATCAAAAAAATACGACACGATTTGTGTCACACTCATGCCTTTAAATTTACGCGCTAACATCGGTGCAACCAAAATACCTAACGCCAAACCGATGACTGTGACACCCGAAAAACTGCCATTTTCCTCAACAACAGGCGAGGTGACTTTTTTTACTGTTTCAACAACGGGAGCGGGTTCTGGCAAATCAGCTTCTGCATGCGCCTTTGCTAACAACTCAGGCAATGTGATTTTATAATCATCTGCCACGATATTCGCCGTGACATTTGGAATACTGGGCAAGTCACCATCACCTTTGCCCACTTTGAGTTGGGCTTTCATACCCTTTTCCATGTGCTGTGCGATGTCACAATGCACTAAATACGTTTTATCGCCAGGTGGCAAAATCAACGTACCTGAAATTTTCGCAGGTCCTGAAACTTCTAAATGAAACATCCCTTTCGGATACAAATACTTCGGCAAACCGTGCATCATCCATTGATGGCGCACGCTGTCATCGTTGATGAAATGTACCGTCAGTTTCGTGCAGGGCTTGAATTGAAATTCTTGCGTGTCAAACGCGAACATTCGACCTGGAAATTTTTCAGCGTATTTATGCCCCGCGTGAACGGTAATTTCTTTGGTTTCAGCCACTTTGTCACAGCCACCAGGCAGCGTGTCAGGATTATTCCCCATCACCATGCCGCCCGCCATATCCATCAAATGCCCGTCGCCGTGATTCATCAGCATGCCTGCATCATGATCTTGGAATTCCTGAGCAAATGTGGGGAGCGAAATCAACGCCGAGAAGATACTTACCGATACGAATTTCATCATTGTTTTGTTGCCTCGTAATAAAAAAACATCCCTGTTTAACCTGCCTACCGTTTTAGCCTTTTAATTTACCCAATGCGCCATCGACCGCACGTTTAAATCCTGTACTTGATAAGTACAAAATGTATAAACCAGCAAAGGTAAAGAAGCCGTATAAGAACATTTGATTTCTGGAGGTACTTTGTCCTTTACCTGCTTGGAAGCTCATGTGAGCATCTAAGCGTTGTTCAGAAGTACCTTCTTCAGGTAAAAGTGTAATGTGAATCAAGTATTTACCGACTTCAGGCACGCCTTCTGGTAACGAAAGTAACACCGTTCCCGATTTATGCTGTGCCGCTTCTTGGAAGAAAACACGTTTGCCTTCAGGCTCTTTAGTCACTTCAAATTCAATAGCACGGTTACGGTATTTCATATCTTGATAATCGAAAACCAATTGAATCAACGAATCAACGCCTGGAATGTTTCCGCAAAAATCTTCCGCTGGATACGCTTTCGGCTGATACGCGGTGTAGTGAATCCAGTGATCTTTTTCTAATTCAAATTTACATTGATCGGTATCCGTACCTGCCGCTCCACCGTGCGCCCACAATGCTGACGAAAAAAGCAACGCCGTTAATCCGAGTGACGTTTTTTTAAGAAATTGCTTCATGTTCATATAAATTCTCTCTGCCTGTTTTAATAATTATTATTGTCAGCGGCTATTAATTAAGACGATAGCACGGGCTAACTTTAACACGCCGATTTAGACAAATAAAGCTGCACACAATGATAAATCTTCTTCAACCTAATCAGGGACGAACTATGCCGTGTATTATTGCTATCTGCCCTTAATTTTCGTAGACTTGGAGCAATTTTTCTTTTATTGGAGTTCTATTGCATGGCATCGTTGACCGCTACGCCCGCTTGGGCAGTATTGCAAAATCATTATGACGAAATTCATGATCAAAGTTTGGTCGAAGATTTTAAAAATGACCCCAAACGTCATGAAAAATTTTCACTGACGTTTAATGACATTTTGTTTGATTATTCTAAAAACCGAATCAACGATCAGACCTTGCCGTTATTGATTAACTTGGCGAAACAAGCTGGTTTAGAGACGAAAATTAACGCAATGTTTTCGGGTGAGAAAATTAACGTTACCGAACATCGCGCCGTGTTGCACACCGCGTTGCGGAATCGTTCAAATTCGCCCATTTTTGTTGATGGCAACGATGTTATGCCGCAAATCAATGCGTCTCTTGAAAAAATGCGTGACTTTTGCGAGCGCGTTCGTTCTGGGGAATGGAAAGGTTACACAGGTAAAACGATTACTGACATTGTGAACATTGGTATCGGTGGTTCGGATTTAGGTCCTAAAATGGTCACCGCCGCGCTGCACCCTTATTCAAAGCCTAATTTGCGTGTACATTTTGTATCCAATGTTGATCAAACCGATTTAATCGAAACGCTGGAAACTGTTTCGCCTGAAACCACACTCTTTTTAATAGGTTCAAAAACGTTCACCACGCATGAGACCATTACCAATGCAAATTCGGCTCGCGCTTGGTTATTGAAAAGTGCGCCCGATGCGTCAGCCGTTGCCAAACATTTCGTCGCGTTATCGACAAATGCGAAAGAAGTCAGTGCGTTTGGTATCGATACGAACAATATGTTTGAGTTTTGGGATTGGGTAGGCGGACGTTATTCACTTTGGTCTGCCATTGGCTTATCAATTGCGTTGTATGTAGGTATGGACGTTTTTGAAGAATTGTTACAAGGCGCATACGATACCGATAACCATTTCAGACAAACCCCGTTTGAAAAAAATATCCCTGTTGTTATGGGATTATTAGGCATTTGGTATAACAACTTTTTTGGTGCCGAAACCCACGCCATGTTGGCTTATGATCAATCCATGCGTTATTTTGCCGATTATTTCCAACAAGGCGATATGGAAAGTAACGGTAAAAGCACCACCGTTAACGGTGAAAAAGTTGATTACAGCACGGGTCCTATTATTTGGGGACATCCAGGCACAAACGGTCAGCACGCTTTTTACCAATTGATTCACCAAGGCACAAAATTGATTCCGTGTGATTTTCTTGCGCCTGCCATGAGTCATTACGATTTGCCTGAACATCACAAAATTTTGATTTCAAACTTTTTAGCACAACCTGAAGCGTTAATGCACGGCAAAAATATCGACGAAGTTAAACGAGATTTAACGACGAAAGAATGTGAAGACAGCGTGTTAGTTGCCTCGAAAGTCTTTGATGGTAACAAACCGTCCAATGCGTTTTTGTTCAAAAAATTGACACCAAAAACATTGGGTTCGTTGATTGCCCTTTATGAACATAAAATTTTTGTTCAAGGTGTGATTTGGAATATCAATTCTTTTGATCAGATGGGCGTGCAACTCGGCAAAGTATTGGCAAAAGTGATTTTGCCAGAACTCAATGATGACGACGAAATCACCAGCCATGATTGTTCAACCAATGCGTTAATCAACGCTTATAAAAAATTAGCCCGCGAAAGCTAGTTATATAAGTATCAAAGCAAATCCCCCAGCCTTTCAAACTGCCCCCCTTTCAAAGGGGGCGAAAGATTAAAAAGCAACTGCTTTTAATTTACCGTTTTGCCTCCCTTTTTGAAGGGGAGGCGCGAAGCGCAGAGGGAAATTTGCTCCACTACTACCCACCCAAAAAATTTATTAAAGAGAAAAAATTTTGACTATCGAACAATACAACGCTGTCGATCGCGTTGAACTTGCTAAAGACATCGACGCAATCCAACGTGAATTATTAGGTAACACCAACCTCAGCGATTTTGAACATTTGAAAAAAATCGAAAGCTGGGGACGCACTTGCACCGTTTTAGGCTACGCCACGGCATGGATTATTCCGAATCCAATTTCTGCCTACTTAATCAGTCAAGGTAATTTCACCCGCTGGACAACCATCGCTCATCACATCCTGCACCGAGGTTACGATAAAATCGATGGCATTCCTACGCATTACACCAGCAAAGGCTTCGCAAAAGGCTGGCGACGTTATTTAGACTGGCTCGATTGGATGTATCCCGCCGCCTGGGATGCTGAACACAACGACATTCATCATTATCATTTAGGTGAAGAAATCGATCCTGATCAAGTCGAATTTAATATGCAAACGTTGCGAAATTCCAACATTCCCACCTGGGGACGTTATGCGTTATTAGCGATTATGGCAGCGAGTTGGAAAATCATTTATTACGCCTCTTCGACGCTGACCGAATACCGCGCAATTGAAGCCAAAAAAATAGGTGGCACCCGCAATCAAATTTCACGTTTAGATATGTGGAATCCGTTAAAACCCGAAGGCAAAGATTTATGGTTAAGTTGTATGCTGCCTTACAGCCTCGTGACCTTTGTTTTAACACCGTTAGTTTTTTTACCACTCGGCACCCTTGCCGCGACAAATGTGTTATTGAATTTGTTAATGGCGGAAGTATTCACCAATTTACATTCGTTTTTGGTGATTGGTCCGAATCATACGGGTGACGATGTGATGATGTTTGATACCAAATCGAAAGGCAAAGGCGAATTTTATTTGCGTCAAATCGTCGGTTCGGTAAATTATCCAAATGGCACCAACACATTAGATTTTCTACACGGCTGGTTAAATTATCAAATTGAACACCACTTGTGGCCAGAAATGACGGCGAGCCAATATCAAAAAGCACAACCACGAGTCAAAGCCGTTTGTGAAAAACATAACATTCCTTATATTCAAGAATCCGTTTTCACACGATTGAAAAAAACGCTTGATGTAATGGTCGGGAAAACCTCGATGATTCGCGCTTAATGATGAATTAAAAGCCCCACACCAAATGGGGGTAAAAGATTAAAAAGCAACTGCTTTTGCTTTATCGTCTTTTTTCCCCTTTTTGAAGAGAGAGGCGAAGCAAAGGGGATTTTCTTTAAAAAACCGTGACCTAATCCATGCTTTAAATGTATTACTGTAATTTTAGTTATTTCAAGGCAATCGGGTTTGACAAATAGACGGGGGATGTTTAGGATTATGCTCAACAACTGACAACTTTGGTACGTTAAGTTGAGTTAAAAGTTTTTCACGACAAATCAGATTTCTGTAGATTTCTACAGAAATTTTCAACGTAGTTTTAGGAGAGTAAAAAATGGCTTCAAGTACAAAAAAAATCACTGGTACATCCGCAGTATATGATTCGGGGACTTACACCAAACAAACGTGGACAGAAACCTCAGCGGCAGGTACAAATACCTATGCCATTCAGCAAGACGCTGCCTCAGTTAAATTGAAATTGACAGGTACATCAGGTGATGTAGTTCGTATCGGTGGTTTATCTGCGGAATATCAAGTCAAATTTTCAAACAAAACATTAACACTCACTAGCGATAACCAAAAAATCGTTATTGCGATGAATTCAAGTGCTGTAGCAACGATTGCTTTCTTAGACGATTCTACCACTATCAATGCAGCAGCGAGAACCTTAGGCACTCAAAAATTAAAAACGACGCTTAAAGACATTACCGCTGATATGAATGCAGATTCAGCAGAAGCATTAGCCACTGCGGATTATTTCAGTGATGCGACTTATACAGCAACTGTGGCAGCTGCGGCTGTGACCGAAGGTCAAGATGCGTCATTTGTAATCACACTTGATAAAGCGGCTACTTCTGATGTGTTGTTGAACTACAGCACACAATCAGGCACTGCAACAAGCAACGACTTCACGGCAACAACAGGTAGCGTGGTTATTCGCGCAGGTCAAACGTCAGCGACTGTCAACGTCACAACAACAGATGATGCAGCAGTTGAAGGAGCAGAAACACTCACATTGCGCGTAAGCGGTCAACAATTAGCGGCACCTGTTGATCAAACTGTTACAGTTAATGACAACGATGCGTTAAGCACCGCAAGTTCTTCACTCAC
>CANKON010000031.1 GCA_947484105.1 Methylococcaceae bacterium
AAAGGGAGCGTTGAAAAGCGTTCCCTTTTTTGTTTTAACGAAAAGGAAAAATAATGCTTTTTTTATCTCACATTCAGAAAATTAGTTTAATTTTAGCTATTTTTGCTTCTTCAGCCGAAGCGGCAAATCAAAAACCGATTGCCGATGCGGGCATTGATCAAACGGTTGCCATTTCAACTAACGTGACACTTTCAGGCACACAAAGTAGCGATTTAGACGGCAAAATTAAAACGTACACATGGTCACAAACAAAAGGCACAAAAGTTTCTTTGAAAAATTCAAAAATGGTTAATTCGTCGTTTATTCCTAAAAAAATCGAAACATTAACATTCAAATTGACAGTCAAAGATAATAAAAATGCTAAATCTTCTGACATTGTGAATATCAATGTTGTTGAAGCGATTGTTCAAATACCCGAAAAGCCAATCATCCCGCCAATTATTAAACCACCGATTACGAATGCCACAGATACTCAACCTAATATCGAAACAGGCTGTCAATTGCCGCAAATTACTGAAAATGGTCGGTGTATCTCTCAAATTTTTGAACCTAAATTCAATGACACAGGTATCACGTTTTGTTCAGATGGCGCGTTTAATGTGAACGCTTGCAACATTACAACGTATCCGCGTCAAGATGCAGAATTCGGACGCGATGTAGTAAACAACGATAACAAAGACGGTCACGCTGGGTTTAGTTTTACAAAACTTAGCGCAACAGGTGAAAAATTACCCGTTGAAGCAACGAGTTGGGCGTGCATTCAAGATAATGTCACGGGATTTTTATGGGAAGTAAAAACGGTGCAAAACCAAAATGAGCGTTATTCATTTTCAAATGCTAATAAACTCGTTCAAGAAAAAAATAACGAAAAACTGTGTGGCGTAACAAATTGGCGATTGCCTGAAATTCATGAATTACAAAGCATTGTTGATTACAGCGTGCCATTTCCAAATCCCGCGATTGATTTAAATTTCTTTCCAAATTCAACCAACCAAATTTATTGGTCAAACACGCCTTATGCAAAAAATTTAAATGATGCGTGGGGAATTTATTTTGATGATGGACGTGTTTATGAACAAAATAAAAACACGCAAGCGGCTATTAGATTAGTCAGTGCAAATGTGACAACGAAAAAATATGTCATTTCTGATAATCAACAAGAAGTTTTAGACACACAAACAGGTTTAATTTGGCGACGTTGTGTTGAAGGCATGAAATGGGATGGCAAAACCTGTAGTGGCTCGCCTTTTTATGGAATGTTTCAAGAAGTTTTGGAACGTGCGTCAAATCAAGCGCGTTTGACTGGTAAACCGTGGCGCGTGCCAAATGTTAAAGAATTAGGGCGTTTGGTTGATTCTACACAAACCACTATCAGCATTGATTCGACTGTTTTTCCCGCAACGCAAAATGATCAATTTTGGTCATCATCAAGTTATTCGATGGACGCATTTTTTGGTTGGATGACGCATTTTTATTACGGTGCGACTTATTATTCTTATTCGGAAGATACGGGCGCAGTACGATTAGTTCGCAATTAAATTCTTAGGAAGAATGCCGCTCTTGTTCGGCAATGGTCAGAAAAAAAGTTAATTTATCACGCAAAATCGACAACATTTGCGGACTAATTCCGCGAATTTGTTGCGCTAACCGAATTTGCAAAATCGCTTGTTGCGTTGCGCCCATCGCAAAATAATAATCCGCCAAATAACGGTGCGATTCGGCTGGCTGATTTAAGTCACCGTAAATTTGAGCGAGTAATTCAGAAAAAATCGGTAATTTTTGCGTTTTAAGTGACAACTTTTGTAACACATTTTTTGCTGTCAACGCTTCTCCCGCTTTTAATAATGCGCCAACGTATTCCAATTTTATTGCGTCATTTTCGGGAAATTGCGCGGCTAATTTTTGAAAACGCGCCAACGCTAATTTGTAATTACTCGATTCCAACGCTGTTCGCGCCAACGCTGCCGCGTAATGGGATTGCTCTGGAAAGGTTTTGGTTAAGTTTTGGAAAATCGTTTCGGCTTCTGCAAAATTCTGTGTTTTTAACGCTAATAAACCTAATCCGTATTGCGCCACCGTGCGTTGTTCTGGTAAACCTTGATGTAAACGCGCTTGTAAAATTGCCCGAATGTCGTTGCTATCGCTCGCAAGCAAAACGGCTAATTTTGTTTTAATTAACTGATACGCCAGCGAATCGGGATATTGTTTATAGGGATAATTATCCGCGCGTCCGCGTGAATCAGAAATCCGCGAAGCGGTTACAGGATGTGTACGTAAAAATTCGGGGATATTTTGTCCCGAATAACGGCTGGATTGTTGCAGCCGTTCAAAAAACGTTGGCATTGCGCGTGGGTCGTAAGTTGAAAGTGACAAGGTTTGCATTCCCACGCGGTCAGCTTCTTCTTCGTGTTCGCGGGTAAAATTGATTTGAAATTGAACACTTCCGGCTTGAATCGCCATAATTGCCGCTTGCCCTGCTGCAGGGGATTGCGTGCCGAGCAAAATTGCGCCCAATGTCGCCGCCATCATCGGAATAGAAAGCCGCGAACTCGCTTCATAAGAGCGATACAAATGGCGTTGCGTAACGTGACCAATTTCGTGCGCCATCACTGATGCCAATTCACTTTCGACTTCGGTCATCAAAATCAAACCTGAATTCACACCGATATAACCGCCAGGTCCTGCAAACGCATTGATATTATTTTCCATCACCACAAAAAAATGAAATGGATAACTCGGTGTGTCGCTGTTGGAAACTAATTTTTCGCCAATCGTTTGAATATAATTTTGAATTTCACTGTCTTGATTGATTTCAATTTGGGCGTGCAAACTGCGAAAAAACGCCTCTCCCAATTTTTTTTCTTCGTCGGGACTGATTAACGTTCCTGCCGAATCGCCCATTTCTGGCAAATCGAGTTTGTCTATTTCAAGCGCAAAAAGCGTTGTTGTATTCAGCAATAACGCGATTAAAAAGGCACGTTTAATGTTTATAAATGTCATCGGGATTTTTTAAAACATCTTCAACGATTTGCCATTTTTCGTCGATTAACTGCCGATAAAAACAGCTTTCCCGTCCCGTGTGACAAGCGATTCCGCCTTGTTGTTCAATTTTCAATAACAAAACATCTTCGTCGCAATCGATTTGAATGCTGATAATTTTTTGTTGATACCCCGATTCTTCACCTTTACGCCATAATTTTTGACGCGAACGTGACCAATAAACTGCGTAACCATTTTCAACTGTCAACGCCAACGATTCCCGATTCATCCATGCAAACATTAAGATTTTTCCCGTTTTTGCATCTTGAGCAATTGCGGGAATTAAGCCATCTTCGGTAAAACGAATTTCCTCGAGCCAGCTCATAAACGCACCTCAATACCGCGTTCACGCAATCGCTGTTTAGCTTGTCCAATCGTATATTCACCAAAATGAAAAATACTTGCCGCTAAAACGGCATCAGCTTTGCCTTCCAAAATTCCCTCAGCTAAATGGTCTAAATTTCCTACACCGCCCGATGCAATCACAGGTACAGAAACCGCTTCACTCACCGCGCGAGTTAAAGGCAAATTAAAACCTGATTTTGTACCATCTTTATCCATGCTGGTTAAAAGAATTTCGCCCGCTCCAAAAAGTACCATTTTCCGCGCCCATTCGACCGCGTCCAAACCAGTTGGTTTGCGTCCACCGTGCGTGAAAATTTCCCAACGATTGGGTTCATTTTCACCGCTGACTTTTTTCGCATCAATCGCCACCACGATACATTGTGAACCGAATTTTTCAGCGGCTTCTCTGACAAATTCAGGATTAAAAATCGCCGCGCTGTTGATACCGACTTTATCTGCGCCTGCGTTCAGCATTCGACGAATGTCTTCCAAAGTACGAATGCCACCGCCAACCGTCAACGGGATAAATACTTCGCTCGCGACCTGTTCAACAACATGAACCATCGTGGCGCGATTATCGTGGGTGGCGGTAATGTCTAAAAAAGTGATTTCGTCTGCGCCTTCGCGGTCATAACGTCGTGCAATTTCGACAGGGTCGCCCGCGTCACGAATATCGACAAATTGCACACCTTTCACAACGCGCCCGTTATCTACGTCTAAACAGGGAATAATTCTTTTTGCTAGGCTCATTTTGATTTCCTAAAACGTGTCTGCAATGCGTTGACCTTCGGCAAAATCAAGTGTTCCTTCATAAATTGCACGCCCTGTAATCGCGCCCATGATGCCATCGTTTGCAACTTTTCCAAGCGCGTGAATATCATCTAAATTCGTAATGCCGCCCGATGCAATCACAGGAATTGAAATCGCTCGTGCTAAACGCGCTGTGGCTTCAACATTCACACCTTGCATCATGCCATCGCGTGAAATATCGGTATAAATAATCGCCACAACACCATCATTTTGAAATTGGGTTGCCAATTCGATTACGTCAAATTCTGAAACCGTTGCCCAGCCGTCGGTAGCCACTTTCCCATCTTTGGCATCCAAACCGACCATCACATGACCAGGAAATTTCGCCGCCATATCTCGCACAAATTGGGGGTCTTGAACGGCTTTTGTACCAATAATCACATATTGAACGCCCGCATCTAAATACGCTTGAATCGTCGCTTCGTCACGAATTCCGCCACCAATTTGCACAGGTAAATTCGGATATGCTTTTGCAATGGCTGTAACCACTTCGGCATTGCGAGGTTTTCCAGCAAACGCGCCATCTAAATCCACTAAATGAATGCGTTTTGCCCCCGCTTCAACCCAACGTCCAGCCACTTCAACAGGATTATCTGAAAACACCGTATCATCTTCCATACGTCCTTGACGCAAACGGACACATTTTCCTTCTTTTAAATCAATCGCGGGAATCAATAACATAATTAGTTCTAAGTTTAAGTTTTAAGAAAAAAAGCCGAGCCTGAAACATTCAAACTCGACTTTTTGAAATTTTGAAAAAATTATTTTGCTTTGCGTTTAGCGGCAATTCTTAAACGCAACGCATTTAATTTGATGAAACCAGCGGCATCTTTTTGGTCATACGCACCATTATCTTCTTCAAAGGTCGCAATACTTTCGTCAAATAAACTGTCATTTTCAGATTCACGACCCACGACAATCACGTTGCCTTTGTAGAGTTTCAAACGCACTTTACCATTTACATTAAGTTGCGATTGATCAATCATGGTTTGCAACATTTCACGCTCTGGACTCCACCAATAACCGTTGTAAATCAACGACGCATAACGCGGCATCAATTCATCTTTTAAATGCGCCACTTCACGGTCAAGCGTTAATGATTCAATCGCACGATGCGCTCGTAACATAATTGTTCCCGCTGGCGTTTCATAACACCCGCGTGATTTCATGCCGACGTAACGATTTTCCACAATATCCAAACGACCAATCCCATTTCCACCACCGATTTTGTTCAAACGTTCCATCACGGTTGCAGGTGAAATGCGCTCGTCGTTAATCGCTACGATGTCGCCTTTTTCATACGTTAATTCAATGTACGTTGCTTTATCAGGTGCATTTTCAGGTGAAACAGACCAACGCCACATTGTTTCTTCGGGTTCAGTCCACGGATTTTCTAAAACTCTGCCTTCATACGAAATGTGCAACAAATTCGCGTCCATTGAATAAGGTGAACTGCCGCCTTGTTTTTGTTCAACAGGAATGCCGTGTTTTTCTGCGTAATCAAGCAATGATTGACGTGAATTCAAATCCCATTCGCGCCAAGGCGCAATCACATGAATATCAGGGCGTAACGCATACGCGCCGAGTTCAAAACGCACTTGGTCATTGCCTTTACCTGTTGCGCCATGTGAAATCGCATCCGCGCCTGTTTCATTCGCAATTTCAATCAAACGTTTTGCAATCAATGGACGCGCAATTGACGTTCCTAAAAGATATTCGCCTTCATAAACGGTGTTAGCGCGAAACATCGGAAACACGAAATCACGCGCAAATTCTTCGCGCAAATCGTCAATGTAAATTTCTTTAATTCCGAGAGATTGCGCTTTAGCGCGAGCAGGTTCAACTTCTTCGCCCTGCCCCAAATCCGCCGTGAATGTGACGACTTCACATTGATAAACATCTTGTAACCATTTCAAAATAACCGACGTATCCAAACCACCCGAATACGCTAAAACCACTTTTTTTGTGTTCGACATAAATTCCTCAAATTGATTTAAAAATTAACGCTTCATAATGCTAATGCCTTTGAGCAACGTCAACGCTTCATTCAAAGCGTAATCTTTTACATCTGTAGCATCTTTTTCTTTCGCTTCGGCTTCTTTGAGTTCAGCGGCTTTTTCTTTTTTATTTTGCAAATGGTTCGACAAATCTGATTCTTTCACAGGTTTAAAATCTGATTTTTCGACCGATTCCAATTTCATTTGCGCCAATACCACGTCTGGTTCAATGCCTTCTGCCTGAATTGAACGCCCAGATGGTGTGTAATAACGTGCCGTGGTGAGTTTTACTGCCGAACCGTTAGACGTTGGCAAAATGGTTTGAACTGACCCTTTGCCGAACGATTTTTCACCCATGATAATCGCGCGTTTTGAGTCTTGCAGCGCACCCGCTACGATTTCAGAAGCCGATGCGGAACCTGCGTTAATTAAAACGACCATCGGCGCGTCATCAATTAAATCATCGTCTGCGGCATTGAAACGCATTTCAGAATTCGGAATCCGCCCTTTGGTATAAACGATTAAACCGTTACGCAAAAACGCATCACTGACATCGACAGCCGCATTCAAAACGCCCCCTGGATTATTTCGTAAATCCAAAACCAAGCCTTTCAACGCGCCACCGTTTTCTTTTTTCAAACTCGTTAAGGCTTCTTTTAAACTTTCGCCTGTCGCAGATTGGAAACTGCTAATCCGAACGTAACCGTAATTTTTATCGAGCATTTTGCTCTTGACGCTTTTGGTTTTGATAATGTCGCGGACAAGTGAAATTTTCAGTGGGGCTTCCGAACCTTCACGCACGACGGTCAATAAAATTTTGCTGCCCGCCTCGCCACGCATAATTTTCACGGCATCGGCAAGCGTCATGCCTTTTACAGGTTTGTCATCCAAGCGAACAATCAAATCGCCCGCTTTCACGCCAGCGCGTTGGGCAGGGGTATCGTCAATTGGTGAAACCACTTTGACGTAGCCATTTTCCATTGATACTTCGATTCCTAAGCCCCCAAATTGTCCCGTCGTGCCTTCTTTTAATTCTTGATATTCCTCGGCAACTAAATACGCCGAATGCGGGTCTAAACCACTCAACATCCCACGCACGGCGTATTCCAATAATTTTTTGTCTGAAATAGGTTCAACGTAATCTTGTTTAATTCGTCCAAAAATTTCAGTGAAGGTTTTTAAATCTTCCAAGGGTAAAGTTGTCGATTCTGCATCGACGGCAGAAGGGGCGGTTTTTTCGGCAAAAACATTGCTGCTCATGCCTATTACACCGCTCAATGCGATGCTTAAAAAATACATTTTTTTCTTTTTAAACATCATTTCTTTTTCTACCCAATAGTTTTTTAAATTTAATTTTTAATTTGTTCAATTTTTTCATTTACACCATTCGATAGGATCGACGGCTTTACCTTTTTTACGAATGCCAAAATATAAACTCGCTCTATCATGACCGCCACTTAACCCTACCGACGCAATGACATCACCTGCATTCACGACATCCCCAATTTTTTTGTACAAACTTTGGTTGAACGCATACAAGCTGATATAACCTTTTCCATGATCGACAATGATAATTAAACCATAGCCACGCATCCAATCAGCATAAATCACTTTCCCATCCGTAATACTGTGAATTTCAGTGCCTTCTGGTGCGGCGATAATGATACCGTCTAATTTACCTTCTTCACGCGCAGAGCCAAATTTCTGCATCAATTCACCTTGCACAGGAAAAGGTAATTCGCCTTTTAATTTTGCAAAATCGTTTTCCAACATCGGAAAATCAGCATTGGTCGAAAGTGCCTTTAACGACGTTTCATTTTCTTTGTGAATTGCTGTAATGGCAGGCTCTTCCTCAACTTTAATTTTAGACAACTCGGACAATTGCACCAATTCTTCGGCTTCTACACGTTTTTTACGCAACGCTCGCGCTTTTTCGATTTCTGAATTCAAATCGCTACTTGACGTTTGTAAGGTCGAAAGCAGATTTTTCAATGCCGATTCGCTATCTTTTAAGCGATTGATTTGCTGTTCGTTTGAGAGAAAATCGGGTGCAACTTGTTTCAATAATTGAGCGCGTTGTTTTTTAATCGCTTCTACCGAATTTTGTTCAAGTCGTTTTTGCGTTAAATCTTTCTCAAGTTGGGCGGTTTCAATTTCATTTTGTTTTTTTAAACTTTCCAAATGGCGTAAGGTTTCGGTGATACCACTCAATTGATTCACGCGCCGTGCATTCAGATAATCGTAATACGCCATCATACGGCTGGTCAAAATTGGATCTTGTTGATTAAGCAACAACTTCATACGCTCTTTATTTCCCATCGCGTACATAGTTTTAACTTGCCCAGCGAGTTCATCGTTTTGCTTGTTGATTTCCAATGTCAAAGCTTGAATTTCTGCATGAATCTTTGCCAAATTTTGCTTTTGTTTAGCAGTTTGGTTTTCCAACGTTTTCAATAATGCAGAGGTGTTGCCATAAAGTTTATCGAGTTCGGCGAGCTGAACATTTAACAAAGCGGTTTTATCAACGTACATTTCAGCGCGACTATTCGCCACGCTGAAAATTAAAAATAATCCAAAAACATATTTAAACATTAACGCAACAACGATTTGCCGCTCATTTCAGCAGGTGGCGTTAAGCCTAAAATTGCCAACATCGTTGGCGCAATATCTGCCAAGTTGCCACCTTCCGCCAATGCGCCCTCACCTTCTACATAAACCAGCGGCACGAGATTCGTAGTGTGCGCGGTGTGTGCTTGATGCGTGACTTCGTCGGTCATTTGTTCAATGTTTCCGTGATCGGCAGTGACAAGCATTCGACCGCCCACCGAAATTAACGCATCAACAATACAATTTAGTGATTGATCAATCACTTCAACCGCCGCAATCGCCGCTGTTAAATTGCCCGTGTGTCCCACCATGTCGCAATTTGCGAAGTTGCAAATAATTACATCGTGTTTTTCTTCGACAATGTCTTTTACCAAATGATAAGTCACTTCTGGCGCACTCATTTCGGGTTGTAAATCGTAAGTTTTTACTTTGGGCGATTGAATTAAAATGCGGTCTTCACCTGCAAATGGTTCGTCACGTCCACCGTTGAAGAAGAAAGTAACGTGTGCATATTTTTCGGTTTCAGCGATACGCAATTGTGTCATGCCGAGTTGCGACAAATAATCGCCCAAACTGTTTTTAATGCTGAGGGATTCAAATGCTATTGGATAATTAAAGTTTTCATGATATTCGGTCAAAGTCGCAAAATAACCATGATGCGGCGCGTGATTGCGTTCAAATTTATCAAACGTCGGTTCAGTAATTGCTTGGCTGATTTCGCGCGTACGGTCAGCCCGAAAATTCATAAATACCACTGAATCATCCAAACCAATTGAAACAACCGATTCTTGATTTACCGCGATTAAGGTTGGCAACACAAATTCATCGCTTTCACCACGTTCATAAGCCGCATCCAAACCCATTTGTGCTGTCGTGGCAAAATGCGGTGCATTCGCTTTCATTAACATTTCGTAGGCTTGTTGCACGCGCTCCCAACGATTATCTCTGTCCATTGCGTAGAAACGCCCTGTAATTGAAGCAATTTGTCCTGCGCCACATTCACGCATTTTGTTTTCTAAAAAGGTGAATGAACTTGCGGCACTTTTGGGCGGCACGTCACGCCCATCTA
>CANKON010000032.1 GCA_947484105.1 Methylococcaceae bacterium
TATCAATGGCGTTCAGAAATTTTTTCATAATTAAATCCCCTCATAAGGCATGTTTTTTTAAAGAGCTTTTAGCTTTTCAGTCACTTCTTGTATATCTTCCATAATCCAAGTGGGTGCGTAATCGAGTGTTGTTAATTCTTCGCGCGTGGAAATTCCTGTTAAAACCAATAAACTGCGAATACCTGCATTTACTGCACCGAGAATATCAGTGTTTAATCTGTCGCCAATTGCAATGGTTTCTGCGGGATCAACGCCTAATAAAGCAATTGCTTGTTGATACATAATCGGTTCAGGCTTTCCAACCACCGTTGGTGCAACATCGGTTGCTGCTTGAATTGCCGCCAAAATTGCGCCATTGCCATGAGTAATGCCGCGTTCAGTTGGCAAAGTAACATCCGCATTTGTGCCGACAAATTTTGCTCCCGCACGAATATTTAACGTTGCAGTCGCCAATTTATCCCACGACAAATTTTTATCTAATCCACATACCACAATATCTGCACCTGCATTCGGTGTTTCTGGGGTGTTAATTTCATAAATATCAGTCAGAGTGAAACCTTTTTCTAGCAATGGTCTTTTTGCACCTTCGGCACCGATGACAAACACTCGTGTTTCTGCTGGATTATGTTGCTGAGCAAGGTACAACGCCGTTGCCATACTGGAAGTAAGAATTTCACTCTGTGCAACAGTTACCCCCATCCGCGCCAATTTTGCCACATATTCATCTTGTGTCATTCCTGCATTGTTTGTTGCCAAAATAAAAGGCAATTTTTTATCACGCAGAAGTTGAAAAAATGGCACTAATCCCGGCAAAGGCTGTTCGCCATGCCATAACACACCATCCATGTCGATGATAAGAGCGCGGATATTGGTAAAGTTTTGCATAGAAGTAAATCTCGTTTGATATGAAGGGTAAGATTTAAGTTTACCTTAAAAATATACGCTTGTGGCTTTAGATTTTTGCAGAAAAAAAGCAAGCATCCAGCCATTTATTATTTTTGTTTTTTGGAAAATATTTAAAATGAACAGAGAATGAACCAGAATTTAAATGTAGGTGGTTTTGCCGCTTCTTTACCTTAAACCGCAACAAATGCCGGAAAAATTTTAAAAAAATATTCAATATGAGCGTTAGCGGAATTTACAACACTTGTTGTTTTTTTGTTATTATTTTCGCTATTTAGCAAAAGTCTTTTATATTCAGATATTTATAAAAAACATTGACTCTACGCTGTTTTGCTTGGTTCAGCAGCAGCAAGCTAGCAACGTAACCCTTTGAAATATAATTTTTTACAGCCATTCAACAGAGGATTTTATCTAGCAATTAGCAACTAAAAGTTGGCAAATAATATGCTTTTTAAATTCAAAACATAACTTTGAGCTTATAGTGTTATTGCCAATATTAAATTGCGATTTCCTGTCCGCTTAGCTGTGCTTGATTCCTAATCAGCTTGGGCATTGACAGCCATGCCCTTTCTACTTTACAGTTACCCCCGCATAAACAAGTATGTAACCAACTATAATATAACCAATCGGAGCACATATCATGGCAAAACCATTAATACAAATGGCATTAGATTCATTAGATTTCGACGCAACTGTCGCATTAGCAGCAACTGTTGCACCTTATGTTGATATTTTTGAAATCGGAACTCCATGTATTAAACACAATGGCGTTAAGCTGGTTAAAGCATTAAGAGAAAAATTCCCAAGCCATCTGTTGTTAGTTGACTTAAAAACTATGGATGCTGGTGAATACGAAGCAACTCCTTTCTATGCTGCTGGCGCTGACATTTGTACAGTTTTAGGCGTATCTGGTCTTGCAACTTGCACTGGCGTTATCAAAGCTGCAAAAGCTCATGGTGCAGAAGCGCAAATTGACTTGATTAACGTTGATGACAAAGTAGCTTGCGCACGTGCAACTGTTGCTGCTGGTGCTCAAATCATGGGTATTCACACAGGTTTGGATGCACAAGCTGCAGGTCACACTCCTTTTGCAGACTTAAATGCTATTGCAGCATTAGGTTTACCAGTTAGAATTTCAGTTGCTGGCGGTATTAAAGCATCTACAGTTCAAAACGTAGTAAGAGCAGGCGCACACATTATCGTTGTTGGTGCTGCAATTTACGGTGCACCATGCCCTGCAACAGCTGCAAAAGAGATTCGTGATTTAGCTAATGCTGCATGAATAGGTAACCCCATGCATCAGCAACTCATTTTAGACAAAATCACAAGTATTTTAACAGCAACCAATGATTCTTATGATGAAAAGTTAGTTGGAATGCTTGACAAGGCTTCACGCATTTTTGTCTCTGGCGCAGGACGTTCAAAATTAGTTGGCAGCTTTTTTGCCATGCGACTCATGCACAGCGGCTACGATGTAAGTTTCGTAGGTGAAATCGTGACACCGAGTATCAAACGCGGTGATTTATTGATTGTAATTTCTGGTTCTGGTGAAACAGAACAATTGCTAGCATTCACAAAAAAAGCGAAAGAAGTCGGTGCTGAGATTGTATTAATTTCGGCAAAAAGCAGCTCTACTATTGGCGATTTAGCTGACAACGTTTTCCAAATCGGCAGTGCAGAACAATACGGTAAAGTCAAAGGTATGCCTATGGGTACTGTCTTTGAACTATCTACGTTAGTTTTTCTAGAAGCTATGATTTCTCATGTAATTCATGAGAAAGGTATTGCTGAAGAAGAAATGAGAGCTAGACACGCTAACTTGGAATAATGCTGAAAAGAACGGGTGGCTTTTGCGTCACTCGTTCTTTACTCTTTAATAGAGAACGCAAAACATCAAAAATATAGTGATAAAGTCGCCCGCTGATAAAAATCACCTCTTAAATAACTTACCAAACATTAATGAAGGAGAAGAATATGACTTCGCGTAGAACATTAGCGAACGCCATACGCGCTTTAAGCATGGATGCTGTACAGAAAGCAAACTCTGGACACCCCGGTGCGCCAATGGGAATGGCGGATATTGCCGAGGTTTTGTGGAATGACCATTTGAGTCATAATCCAACCAATCCAAACTGGTCAAACCGTGACCGTTTTGTTCTTTCTAACGGTCATGGCTCAATGCTAATTTATTCATTGCTGCATTTGAGCGGTTATGATTTACCCATGGCAGAGCTTGCTTCTTTCCGTCAATTACATTCAAAATGTGCAGGACATCCTGAATACGGTTATGCGCCAGGCATTGAAACAACGACAGGTCCTTTAGGTCAAGGTATTACCAACGGCGTTGGTTTTGCAATGGCTGAAAAATTATTAGCACATCAATTCAACAAACCAGGTCACGAAATCGTTGATCACCATACTTATGTTTTCATGGGTGATGGCTGTTTGATGGAAGGTGTTTCACACGAAGCGTGTGCGCTTGCGGGAACTTGGGGCTTAGGTAAATTGGTTGCATTCTGGGATGATAACAACATTTCAATCGACGGTCACATTGATGGCTGGTACACCGATGACACTGTAAAACGTTTTGAAGCCTACGGCTGGCACGTTCAATCGGTTGATGGTCACGATTCAGACGCAATTAACGCGGCAATCACAGCGGCAAAAGCGGTAACTGATAAACCGTCAATGATTTGCTGCAAAACTATCATTGGTTTTGGTTCACCAAACAAAAGCGGCAGTCACGATTGCCACGGTGCGGCATTAGGTTTAGAAGAAGTTGCCCTAACTCGTAAAGAATTAGGCTGGACACACGAACCATTTGTTATTCCTGAAAACGTTTATGCGGGTTGGGATGCAAAAGCAAAAGGCGCGACTGTTGAAAAAGCATGGGACGAAAAATTTGCAGCTTACGCGGCAGCATTCCCAGCTGAAGCAGCAGAATTCAAACGTCGTACAGCAGGTGAATTGCCAGCGAACTGGAAATCAGTTACTGACGCATTCATCAAGGCTACTAACGAAAAAGGCGAAAACTTAGCATCACGTCAAGCGTCGCAAAAAGCGATTGCTGGTTTAGCTGAAGTTTTACCTGAATTCTTAGGTGGTTCTGCGGATTTGACGGGTTCAAACTTAACAAGCTGCGCAAGTTTCAAACACGTTAGCGGTAAAGAGCCAGGCAACTATATTTCTTACGGTGTACGCGAATTTGGTATGTACGCAATCATGAATGGTATGGCGTTGCACGGTGGTTTGTTACCATTCGGCGGCACATTCCACATGTTCTCAGACTACGCGAAAAGCGCGTTGCGTATGGCAGCGTTGATGAAAATTCAAACTATCGCCGTTTTGACCCACGATTCAATCGGTCAAGGCGAAGACGGTCCAACGCATCAGCCAATCGAAAATACTTCTGCAATGCGTTACATTCCAAATATGGACGTATGGCGACCTGCTGATGCGACTGAAACAGCTGTTTCTTGGGTTGCAGCGGTTGAACGTAAAAATGGTCCAACCAGTTTGGTATTAAGTCGCCAAGGCATTAACGCAATTCCGCACGATGACGCGCAAATTGCTGCTATGCGTAAAGGTGCTTATGTGGTTTCAGAAGCGCAAGGCACGCCTGCTGTGATTTTAATTGCGACTGGTTCAGAAGTGACGTTAGCAATGAAATCTCAAGCGGCTTTAGCTGCGGAGGGCATCAATGCTCGCGTGGTTTCTATGCCATCAACCAACGTTTTCGATCGTCAAGATCAAGCCTATAAAGACAGCGTTTTAACACCAGGTGTGAAACGTGTTGCGATTGAAGCGGGTATCACCGATTTCTGGCGCAAATATGTTGGCTTAGAAGGCGGTGTTGTTGGTATCGATACCTTCGGCGAATCAGCTCCAGGCAATGTGTTATTTGAACATTTCGGCTTCACGCCTGAAAACGTGGTCAAACACGTTAAAGCGGTGCTTTAATTTCTACATTTTTAGCACAAGTCCTCGCGCGTTAAAGCGTGCGAGGTTTTGACTTCATAACTACAAAAATAGGTGTCAATGTGAAAAAAAATAATTTACTCCAAGGTGCTATCGTTGCATTGTTAGTCGTAAGCCCATTTGCGGCGAATGCAGGTCAATATCCAGCGGCAGATTTTGAGCCAAAAGTTTTATATCAAGATGAATCCGTAAAATCAACGCCTGCTCCAGCAGCGAAAGTGGCAGCTGCACCAGAAAAATCAGCGGCACCCGTCGCGGCAACCCCCGCTTCTGTTGTAGATTCAAAATATCCAGCGGCTGATTTTGAACCAAAGATTTTGTTTAAAGATGACAGCTACAAACCAACTAAATCAGCACCTGCGCCTGAATATAAAACTAGTGCTGGCGCGGTTATTATGGAACAAGCTGCCGAGAAAAAAGCAGAAAAAGAAGGCGATAACAGCTTATTTTTATTGTTGGGTGCGTTAGCTGTAGCAGGTTTTGCGGCATCAAGATGCCCTAAATTTAATGGATCGGCAACTTCAAATGACACAGTTTATGCGAATCGTGAAACAGGTGTTACTCGTTATTTAAATGCTCGCGTTCCTAAAGTTTCAGGTGTGACTAAATATCTCGAACGCGCTGGAAAACCAACGAATGTTGCGCGTTATATTGCAAAACAAAACATTGCACAAAAAGCGGCTCAAAACGATACAGATCGGGGGTAGTCATGGGCTTTTTCTCAAGTCTTTTTGGTGGGTATTCTGAAGACGCTTATAGTAGCTCAACAACACGCAATGCAATTGTTTCTGTTTCTGATTCATCAGATGGACAAACAGGTGTTAGTCGTTATTTAGAAAATCAACCTGCTGGTTTGAGCAGCGTTGAAAAATATCTAAAAGCACAAGAACAAAATCAAACAAGTGGCGTTGCAAAGTATTTAGCGCGTCAAGCGATTGCAGAACGTAACAAACCCGTTGTTGTTTTGTCTGGTGTTGAAAAATACTTAAAAAATAACAAAGACAGCGCACCAATCATGGTGAAAAAAACAACTGGTGTGGAAAAGTATTTAACAATACAAGATAAAACACCGATGAGTCGTGTTGAAAAATATGCGTTACAAAAAGCGATTGCAGAGCGTAATGCACCTGCAAAGCCTAAAGTGACTCGTGTTGAAAGTTATTTACAAAGTCTTCCAGAAACGACAACTAGCAGTGTGAGTAAGTATTTAGCAAAGCAACAAGCAATCGTAGCTGCCACGCAAGCAAAAGCAGAAATTGCTATCGTGGTTGAATCTATTGTGAATGACGTGGCTTTGACAGGCGTAGAAAAGTATTTGAAAGCACAACGCTAAACTCTATTTTTAAACTTTAAAGCAGGTACTTAAATGAGCCAATCTTTACTTGAACAATTAAAACAATACACCGTCGTTGTTGCTGATACTGGCGATATTCAAGCGATTGAAAAATTTACACCGCGTGATGCAACGACAAATCCGTCGTTGATTACAGCAGCAGCACAAATGCCACAATACCAAAGTATCGTTGATGATACGTTGAAAGGTGCGCGTGAAACATTAGGTGCAGCAGCAGATGCAGCGCAAGTTGTCACATTAGCATTTGACCGTTTAGCGGTTTCATTCGGTTTGCAAATTTTGAAAATCATTCCAGGTCGTGTTTCAACTGAAGTTGATGCGCGTTTATCTTTTGATACTGATGCAACGGTTGCAAAAGGTCGTGATTTGATTGCTCAATATGAAGCAGCAGGAATTGATCGCAAACGTGTTTTAATCAAAGTCGCAGCAACTTGGGAAGGTATTCAAGCGGCAGCAACATTAGAAAAAGAAGGTATTCACTGTAACTTGACTTTGATTTTCGGCTTGCACCAAGCGATTGCGTGTGCTGAAAACGGTATCACTTTGATTTCACCATTTGTTGGTCGTATTTTGGATTGGTACAAAAAAGACACGGGCAAAGATTCTTATGCACCAGCAGAAGATCCAGGTGTTTTGTCTGTAACTGAAATCTACAATTATTACAAAAAATTCGGTTACAACACGGAAGTGATGGGCGCAAGTTTCCGTAACGTTGGCGAAATTACTGAGTTAGCAGGTAGTGACTTGTTGACGATTGCACCGTCTTTATTAGACGAATTGCAAAACACACAAGGCGAATTGCCACGCAAATTGAACGTTGAAGCGGCAGCCGCATCGGCAGCTGAGAAAATCAATGTTGATAAAGTAACATTTGATGCTATGCATGCTAAAGACCGTATGGCAACTGACAAATTAGCAGAAGGCATTGACGGCTTTGCAAAAGCTCTCGTTGTTTTAGAAACCTTGTTAGCAGATCGTTTGGCTGTTTTAGAAGCGTAATTTTTCCAATAAAAAACCACGCGAGGATTTAATCCCGCGTGGTTTTTTGTTGCCTTAAATCTGACGTTACGCACACAATGCCCCCAAATTAGTTTTTGAAAATTTAAATTCACAAGGTAAAACAATGACAATAAAAAATGCGTTTTATGCCCAATCAGGTGGCGTAACGTCGGTGATTAACGCGAGTGCGTGCGGCTTAATTCAAACAGCGCGTTTGCATTCTGACAAAATCGGAACAGTTTACGCGGGTTTAAACGGCATTATCGGAGCCTTAAAAGAAGAACTCATCGATACCTGTTTTGAAAGTGATGAGACGATTGCCGCATTGCGTTATACGCCAGCTGGTGCTTTCGGTTCATGCCGTTATAAACTGAAAAGTTTGGAAACGAATCGCGCTGAATATGAACGTTTAATCGATGTTTTCAAAGCACACAATATTGGTTATTTTTTCTACAATGGCGGCGGGGATTCACAAGATACCGCGCACAAAGTGTCACAACTTGGCGAACAAATGGGCTATCCGCTCACTTGTATTGGCATTCCTAAAACGGTCGATAATGATTTGCCCATTACTGACAACTGCGCGGGATTTGGAAGCGTTGCAAAATACGTTGCCGTTTCGATGCGTGAAGCAAGTTTTGACGTGGCTTCGATGTGTGCAACGTCTACAAAAGTATTTGTGATGGAAGTCATGGGGCGGCACGCTGGTTGGATTGCCGCCGCAGGCGCATTAGCTGCTGACGAAAATCACGATATTCCACTTGTGATTCTATTTCCCGAAGTTGAATTTAACCAAACAAAATTTTTGGCGAAAATTGATGAAAAAGTTAAACATTACGGTTACTGCTGCGTCGTGGTTTCCGAAGGCGTAAAAAACAACAGTGGACAATTTCTTGCCGAAGCAGGTGGCAAAGATGCTTTTGGACACGCGCAATTAGGTGGCGCAGCACCTGTGATTGCGAATTTAATCAAAGAAAATTTGGGCTACAAATACCATTGGGCAGTCGCGGATTATTTGCAACGTGCCGCCCGTCATATTGCCTCGAAAAACGACGTTGAACAGGCTTATGCTGTGGGTAAAGCCGCCGTTGAATTTGCGCTTTCAGGTAAAAATGCGGTTATGCCAACGATTGTTAGAACGGCTGATCAGCCTTATCAATGGGAAATTGGCAGCGTCGATTTGAAAGACGTGGCGAATGTCGAAAAAATGATGCCACCTGAATTTATAAGCGAAGACGGTTTTGGTATTACGGCGGCTTGTCGCGCTTATTTACAACCGTTAATTGCGGGTGAAGATTATCCGCCGTACAAAAATGGTTTGCCCGATTATGTTGTTTTGAAAAAACAATTAGTTGCTAAAAAACTACCTGAATTTACGGTCTAAATGATTATTCACAACAGTGGGCTGATTTTATATTTTTTGATGTCATTTGGGTCGGGCTACGCGGTGGGAAATTTTCGTAAAATGGGATTTTTACATTCGTGGTTATTGTCGATTATTTTCGTACCGATTGCTTACGAATTGTTGAATCCTAATTTTTTGATGGTGATTACGGTCGTTGGTTTTTCACTGGGACTTTTTTTCGCAAAAAGCGTGTCGTTTTTTGAAATTATTAGCTATTTGACTCCGTCACGTTTTTTACAACGGCGCGAAAAACCAACTTTTCAAGGCAATAAAAAACATCAACAGCCGAAGTTTTCAAAAAATGGCAGTGATAATTTTGAAGATTTAGCAGATGGTCGCAAACCTGAAGAAATTTTGGGTTTGTCGCCTGATTTTACGCAAGCGGAATTACGTGCTGCTTATCAAAAAGAATCAAATCGCACGCATCCTGACAAATGGGCAAATAAACCTGATTCGATTAAACAAGTAATGGAATTTGAGCAAAAACTTATCAATATGGCGTACAAAAAATTGAAGCGGTGATTTACTTTCGATTGGAATTTGCAACACTAAAACGTTTTACGCCGTCAGAATCCAATCGTAACGCTGTTAATTCACGTCCCCAAATACAACCTGTATCAATCGCATAACAATTGTGAGAAGAGTGAAAACCCAATGCCGCCCAATGTCCAAAAATAAGTTTTATGTCAGCCGTTTTGCGCTGTGGTAATTCAAACCACGGTTTTAAATTTGAAGGTTGTGAACCCAATTCGCCACTATTTTCAAAATCCAACCGTCCGTTTTTATCGCAAAAACGCATTCGCGTAAAACAGTTGATAATGAAGCGGAGTTGCTCAATGCCTGCTAATTCATTTGTCCACACATTGGGTGAATTGCCATAAAGTTGCGCTAATAAATTCTTATAATCGTCTGCTTGCAACGCTTGTTCCGCCAACTTTGCCATCACTATTGTTTGCAATAAGTCCCATTGTGGCGGCAATCCTGCGTGCAACAAACCAAATCCATTTTCATAATGAAACAACGGTTTTTGTCGCAACCAATTCAGTAATTCATCACGATCTGGCGCGTTAAAAATGGCTTGCAGTGTATCCTTTTTTTTAATTCGCTCTGGAAAATTCGCCGTCACGAGCAAATGA
>CANKON010000033.1 GCA_947484105.1 Methylococcaceae bacterium
GATTTGAATAAACCTTTAACAGGTTTAAAAATTGGTTTGCCAAAAGAATTTTTTACAGCTGATTTAAATGCAGATATGGCAAAAACGCTTGAATCTGCCATTGAAGAATATAAAAAACTCGGTGCCGAATTCAAAGAAGTTTCAATGCCGAATTTAAAATATGCGATTCCTGCTTATTACGTCATTGCATCGGCAGAATGTTCGTCGAATTTATCGCGTTATGACGGCGTGCGTTTTGGTTATCGTTGTGAAAATCCTGCGAATTTAGAAGATTTGTACACCCGTTCACGCGGCGAAGCGTTTGGCAAAGAAGTGAAACGCCGTATTTTGATGGGAACTTACGCACTTTCAGCTGGTTATTACGATGCGTATTATTTGAAAGCGCAACAAGTTCGCCGTTTGATTAGCGACGATTTTAAAAATGCGTTGAATGAAGTCGATGTAATTTTCAGTCCTGTTACACCAACGCCTGCGTTTAATATCGGCGAAAAAATAGCGAATCCGATTGAAATGTATTTAGCGGATATTTACACGATTGCGATTAACTTAGCGGGATTGCCTGCGATGTCTATTCCCGCAGGATTTGTCAATGGAATGCCAGTCGGTTTGCAATTGATTGGAAATTATTTTGATGAAGCACGTTTATTAAATGTGGCGCATGTTTATCAACAAGCGACGGATTGGCACACACAATCCCCGAAAATAGTTTAATTTTTTGTGGTTGAATTAAAAATTGTGATGTGAAAAGGTGATTTTATGAAAAAAATAACAAAAATAATCATCAATGGAATGTTGGTTTTTGGGCTACAAAACATGGCGTTTGCTACTTATGAAGATCAAACGAAAATGGATGCTGACAAAATCAGTCGTTTAGAAAATGTTGTTCTAAATCTTGAAGCACGCATTAGTCAATTAGAAAAATTGACCAAATCGGCACATTTCGAAGCCTCTCACGATGTAGAAAAAATTGACCCAAAATCAGGTTGGAAATATAAAAAATCTTGGTTACAGCTCAAAGTAGGAATGCCAACATTTCAAGTTGAAAAGGTTTTAGGACATCCAACTAGGATTGATAACATGGGCGGTGGATTTAAAAAATTTTTTTATTGGGGCGAATTACCAGCAGGTGCCATTAGCGGTTATCTTGAGATGTATGAAGATAAGATTTACAAAATTTATATTCCTGAATTTCATGAGTAACAGGATATGACTTTCTATAAAGGTCTAAATGCGTAGTCAGGCTTTTTTGCCGCATGGTAAATGCGGCAAATAGGTTAGTTTTCAGCTTTAATTTGTTCAAGAATTTTCCCTAGAAATTTTGACATGAAAACCGCGCAAACTAATTAAATTGTTAAGAGCTTGTTGTCAACAACGCTTACAATACAAATCCTTTCAAAATCCTTCCAACGCCAAAAAAAATGACTGAAGTAACCACACCCGCCACGCCAGCATCCGCCGATTTTTCAAGTTTCGATTTGCATGGCGCGTTGCAACAAGCCTTGACCAAAAACGGTTTTGAAACGCCAACCCCCGTGCAACAACGCACAATTCCTGCGAGTTTAACGCGCCAAAATTTGCTCGTCAGTGCAAAAACGGGCAGCGGTAAAACATTGGCATTTTTGTTACCAAGTTTGCATTATTTACTGGTGAATCCGAATTTTTACGCAGGAACGCGGGTGTTAGTTTTAGTGCCAACGCGCGAATTAGCACAACAAATTCATCTGCAATGCCAACAATTACTTGAAGGTACATCATTAAAAGCGGCGTTAATTACAGGCGGCGAAGATTTCAAAAAACAACAAAATGCGTTGCGTAAAAATACCGCAGTGGTGATTGCCACGCCTGGGCGTATTTTGGAATTGTTGACGCTCGACACCGCGCCATTTGAGAATTTAGACACGTTGATTCTCGACGAAGCAGACCGAATGCTCGACATGGGTTTTAGTGATGATGTTTTAACGATTGCAAAACAATGTAATGAAAATCGTCAAACATTGTTATTTTCAGCGACATTGACGCACGCTGGCGTGTTGAAAATGGCGGATAAAGTTCTCAAAAAATACGAGTTGATTGCGTTAAATACGTTACGGGACGAATTGCCGCATATTCAACAACAAATCGTTTTAGCGGACGATAATCCGCATAAAGAACAATTGCTTGCGTGGTTGTTATTGAATGAAACGTTTGAAAAAGCTCTCGTTTTTTCAAACAGTCGCGCTCAAGCCGATGCGCTTTGCGACCCCGTTCGTGCAAAAGGTGTTCGGGCGATTGTGTTGCATGGCGATATGGATCAAAAAGAACGTCAGCGTGTGATGAAATTATTTCGTGATGGCGTGGTGAATGTGTTGATTGCGACGGATTTGGCGGCTCGTGGTTTGGATATTAAAGGCATTCAACTTGTGATTAACTTTGAAGTGCCGCGCAATGGAATCAACTATTTGCATCGTATTGGACGCACGGGACGTAGCGACGAAACGGGTTTGACGATTACATTGGTGAAACATACCGAATGGAATTTAATGGCGGGAATTGAACGCTTTTTGCGTCAAAGTTTTATTCGTCGCAGTATCAAAGAATTGGCGGGAAAATTTCAAGGACCTAAAAAATTAAAAGCCTCAGGTAAAACGACGGGCGGTAAAAAGAAAGTTGAAACCAAAAAAGAAAAACCTGAAAAAGTAAAAGTCCGTCACCGCGATCAAAAAAATATCGGTAAACGTCGTGCGCCGAGCGTTGAAAATTCCAACGCAAGTACATAAAAAAGATAACTTGAATCCGCTATTTTCGTGCGGATTCAAGTCACAACATAATTAGCAGCATCTTTCTTTTTGATATAAATTAAGCACATGCGCCACATATTTTTGTGTTTCGGGGTAAGGTGGTACGCCATGGTAACGATCGACTGCACCTTCACCCGCGTTATATCCAGCTGCCATCAATGCTACATCACCTTTGTATCGACTGAGTAACCATTTCAAATACCGTAAGCCTGCTTTAACATTTTGCGACGCATTAAAGGCATCATCTACATTAAAGCGTTCTGCGGTGGCAGGAATAATTTGCATTAACCCCATTGCATTTTTGGGCGAGCGAGCATCTGTATTGAAATTGGATTCAACGCTAATCACTGACAAAGCCAGATGCGGATCGATGTTATACCAAACCGACATTGTTTTAACTAAATCCACAATCCAGATTTTATTTTTAGGTAATCGACTGACTTTCGTGGCAATGTCCATGTCGTAATTTGTCGCGATGCTGTAAGAAGATATTGGTTTTTCTGGTTTTTCGGGGAGCTTAGAAGCGAAATTGACACAATCAGGCAATACAGAAGAATCTAATTGAACGGTTTCCAACATATTCTGCGCTTCATAATGCCCTTGTTGACCTGCCATTGAAAATAATGCGGCGGCATAGTGGCGTTGTTTGGGTACGCCTGCTCCAAAGGCATACAGCATACCGAGTTGATACTGGGCTTCAGTGCTACCTAATCGAGAGGCTTTGCAGTAAAGCACGGCAGCTTGCCATAAGTTATTTGAATCGTTAGCACGACTGGCTAATTGATTTGCTTCTTTTAGTAAATTTTTTGTCGCGGCAGGTTCTTGTTCGAGTCTTTCGGCAAACTCTTTATTCGATAAAGCAAAACAAGACGATTCATTAAGAAAAAAAATAATGAAACAACTAAAAAGTAGACGAATGTATTGAGAAAGCGAAATCATTTTGAGCATCTCTTTTCGGGTTTGAAAAATCCGTAATACATTGGATTGTTTTATTGACAGCCGATTGTACAATTGCGGTATTATAAGGCAAGCATATTATAAGGTTTTGTATTTAATTCATAGAAATACGTCCTGTTTCTTTATGTACGATGGCAACCTAAACAACGATTTTTAATCGGATTAATTTACACAACTTTATTCCCATTTGTGGACTTTCAAAATACACCAAACAAATGGAAATAAGATGGTCAGAGGAGAATATAACCATGACTTCCCCCCAAGAAGAACCCCAATCGTTAAATTTCGCCGATTTATTGGCGGATGACAGTAGTGATGCGTTAAGCGATTATCTAAGAATATCCGTTTCTAATGATGGCAGCGGTGCCACAATCAAAGTTTCCACGATAGATGAGCAGCCAACCGTCTACAGTGCAACATTTTACGGATTGACTTCAACAGATTTGTCTGGCGTTTTATCTGAGGTTATCGATTCAAGCAATGATATTTTGTTGTAATTTTACGAATCTGTTGCAAAAAAGGAAAGTTTCTTTTTTTAATAATTGCTAGAATGTTTAAGTATTTGGTATTGCAAACCGATATTAGTGATGAATTTCTAATTCAACCTTTATCATTTGATAAAGGTTTTTCCATGTACTACACAAAATTTGGTTATTAATTATGAAAAAGCACTTACTTAGCTGCCTTATTCTCGCCTCTTTTCAGGTGACAACGGCACATGCCCAAACGCTAAAAGAAGCCATTCAATTAACACTGGATGAAAATCCAGAAGTTCAAGAAGCACGTTCTGCCCGATCGGTCTATGAACAACAAATTGACCAAGCCACTGCCGCTTATCTCCCATCGCTTGATATTTCGTCTGGTTACGGTTTTGATCAAGCCAACACACCTTCGACAAGAAACGCGAGGGGAAGTAACGTCAAACAATATGGGCGATTTGAATCGTCGGCTAAATTTCGGCAACTGATTTTCGACGGATTCGGAACACCATACGAAATAGATCGATTTACCGCAAAAACAAATGCACAGGCGTACACCGTTTTTGGTAAGTCCGAAATGATTGGACTTCAAGGTGTTCAGTTTTATATCGGTGTCCTGAAAGCCCAAGCAAATTTAGATTTAGCACAAAAAAATCTGGATATGCACAAAGGTTTTTATGAACAAATCAAGTTACGCACCGCACAAGGCGTGGGTCGTCAATCGGATCTTGATCAAGCCACAGGTCGTTTAGCGAATGCGGAGTCCAATGTAAAATCCGAAGAAGGGAATTATCGGGATGCTGAAAGTACCTTCAACCGTTTGATTGGTATATTGCCTAAAGATCTCAGTGATGCCCCCGTCCCCGATTCATCTAAAGGCGAGATTCCTGACAGCATGGACAAAGCGATAGAACTTGCTCTATCGGGTCATCCGCTACTCAAAGCTGCCGATTTTGATGTGGATGAAGCCGCCGCTCAACACGATGTCGCTAAAGCACCGTTTTATCCTTTAGTGACACTCGAAGCAGGTTACGATAACAACCACAACATTGCAGGTGTCCAAGGTTTAAATGAAGAGTTGATTGCAATGATGCGTGTTAAATACAACTTACTTAGCGGTGGAAAGGACATGGCAAGATTGAGCGAAACCGCCTACGCCATGACGCAAGCTAAAAACGTTCGTGACACGACTTACAGACAAATTATCGAAAGTATTCGGTTATCGTGGGTGGCTTACCAAACATTAAATAGACAAATGGATTTCTTTAAATCGCATCGAGATTCTACTTACAAAACGTTAGAAGCCTATAAGAAGCAATTTAACATCGGTCAAAGAACGCTACTCGATTTACTTGATACAACGAATGAGGCTTATCAAGCGGATCTTTCTTACGTCGATGCTAAATACAACGAGCTTGCGGCACGATATAGAATTCTCGCGGGGATGGGCAAACTTAATGAGTATTTAGGCACAACCATTCCTGAAGAATCAAGACCGCTTCCAGGTGCTGAACTTAGAGAAAGACCTAAAGCTGAAGACACTAAAACTGAGGTATCTAAAGCTGAAGAGCCTAAAAAAGCAGAGTCTAAATCAGAACCGAGTACAGAACCTAAAGCAGAATCGAAGGTTGAACCTGTAGAAATTAAGACAACAGAACCTGCGCCTAAGTAAAAATGACTGATTGCAAGGATGACGGAAAATTAAAAAATTCCGTCGTCAGTGCTGCCTATAAGCGATGTGAGCGATACCATGTCAGTTCGCAATTTTTGACGTTTTGAAAGTTTCGATTGTGCAAATGTCGGCAACTCGGTAAAAACAAACACTTGTTTCTTAATTAACAATTCAACAATGTCTTCAAGTACCCTGATTAATTCCATATCAGAGGCTATCAGCACTTGCTCACTTAAATTGCCTGTCGCTGATTTATTCTTAAAATTTATGACATCGGGTGAATTATCATCCATCCATTTTGCGTTAATATCTTCTTGTTTGTCATACAAGGCTAAAATTTCTCCCCTGTCATTTTGTAATACATAAGCCATGATTGCACTCCTATTTTCGATATTTTTTTATGGTATTCTAAGATACTGTTATGATTTTTGATATGGTCTTATTTAATCCATAACTACCGCTTTAACTATAATCCATTATGAAAATAAATTTTCACAATGTTTGGTTGGGTAATTATCACGCCTTTTTAATCACTGCCTAGACACATACATTTATGACTCTTAGTTCCTCAGAAATCACGTCTGTTTCGCCACCCGTCAAACCGTTGATTCAAACGCCTGTTAACGATCCTTTACTGCAGGCTCTGATTGCGTTATGTCGGTTACTACACAACCCGCATTCAGCCGATGCGCTGATTGCGGGTTTGCCTTTACAAGACAATAAATTAACGCCCGATTTATTTCCGCGTGCCGCGCAAAGAGCGGGCTTATCAACAGGCTTAGTACAAAGACCGCTGGCGCGTATTTCTAATTTGGTACTGCCCGCTGTATTGCTTTTAAAAGATGATCAAACTTGTATTTATATCAGTCGTGACGGTGATAACTGTACGATTCTGTTGCCTGAAACATCTGATGGTACTAAAACCGTCAGTTTCGAGGAATTAGAGCGGCAACACACAGGATTCGCTTTTTTTGTCCAAGAGCAGCATCAATTTGATAATCGCTCGGACGAACGCAAAGCCCCCAAAACCATTCATTGGTTCTGGGATGTCATTTTTAAATCCTGGCCCATTTATACGGAAGTGTTAGTGGCATCGTTGCTGGTCAATATATTTGCCATCATCACGCCGCTTTTCACCATGAACGTGTATGACAGAGTGGTTCCCAATCACGCCCTTGAAACGCTTTGGGTTTTGGCAATTGGCGTGAGTATTGTCTATGTGTTTGAATTTATTCTGAAAGCGTTACGCGGTTATTTTATCGACACCGCGAGTAAGCGAGCAGAAATTGTCTTATCTGCTACCTTGTTTGAGCGAATTCTAGGCATCAAAATGGAATCACGCCCCGCCTCGATTGGTGTGTTTGCGAATAATTTCAATGAATTTGAATCATTCAGAGAGTTTTTAACTTCTGCCACGTTAACCGCACTTATTGATTTACCGTTTGCGGTGTTATTTTTAGTCGTCATTTGGTATCTCGCGGGCAGCTTGGTCATTATTCCGTTAATTGCGATTCCGCTTGCGATGTTGGTGGGCTATTTAATTCAATTGCCACTCAAAAAAATTACTGCCGAATTGTCGAAATTTTCATCGCAAAAAGGCGCGACGCTTTATGAAGCGTTAGCCAATTTAGAAACCATTAAGGGAACGGGTTCAGAAGGGCAGTCACAAAAAAGATGGGAAGAAACCATTGCTCGCATGAGCAAACTGGGTTTGAAATCACGGTTTTATTCGTCGCTTGCCATCAACTTCACGACATTTTTACAATCCATGACTAGCGTTGCCGTCGTGGTGTATGCGGTGTATTTGATTTCTGAAAATGAACTGACGATGGGCGGGTTAATTGCCTGTACGATGCTACTTCGCAATGCACTCAATCCGATTGGTAAAGTCGCTGCGTTATTAACCCGTTATGATCAAGCTCGCGTCGCACTTGAGTCATTAAAAAACCTCATGAATCAACCTGTTGAACGCGAAGAAAAGAAAAAATACTTACACCGTCCTAAATTTAAAGGCAGCATCGAATTTAAAAACGTGTCATTCAGTTATCCCAACCAAAAATCCAAAGCCGTTGAAGACATCTCATTTAAAATCAAACCAGGTGAACACGTTGCGATTTTAGGTCGAATTGGTTCGGGAAAAACCACGCTGGAAAAATTATTGTTAGGTTTTTATGAAGTCAAAGAAGGTTCTATCCTTGTTGATGGGACGGATATTCGTCAAATAGACCCATCCGATTTACGTCGCCAAATTGGGTATGTGTCGCAAGATATTTCATTGATGTACGGCACGGTTAAAGACAATATCACGCTGGGGGCGCGTTATGCCGATGACGCAATGATTTTACAAGCCGCGCAAATTGCAGGCGTGACTAACTTTATAGATAAGCATCCGGACGGTTTCGATATGCCTGTCGGCGAACGGGGACAGGCATTATCTGGCGGGCAGCGTCAAAGTGTTGCAGTCGCACGGTCATTGCTTTTGTCACCGCCGATTTATGTTATGGATGAACCCACTAATTCGATGGATAACAGTACCGAAGATGGTTTTAAACAGCGATTGGCGCAACATATCGTGGATGAAACGTTTATTCTCGTTACGCATCGCACCTCGTTATTAACGCTCGTGGATCGCCTTATTATTATGGATAACGGTCGAATTGTGGCGGATGGTGCGAAAGATCAAGTTCTAAATGCCTTAAAACAAGGTCAAATCAAGGTTTCAGGTTAAGTCGATTATGCTAAATAAAATGAAGATTTTCAGAAAAACAGCCGAAGAACAAACCGAAGATGTGAATTACATCACCGATGTCACGGCAGATGTTTTGTACCGTTCACCGATACAAAGCCATATTATTCTTTGGTTGAGTGCGTCATTTGTTTTCGTTGCCTTAATTTGGGCGAATTATGCGATGCTTGATGAAATGACCCGAGGGTCTGGAAAAATTATTCCGTCCAGTCATTTGCAAGTGATTCAGAATCTTGAAGGCGGGATTTTGTCCGAAGTGTTTGTGAAAGAAGGCGAAGTGGTTGAGCGTGATCAACCGTTAATGAAACTCGATGATATTGGTTTTAATGCGTCTTACACGGAAGAAAAACAGAAGTATTATGAATCGTTGGCGGATTATTCTCGTTTAACCGCGTTGGCGAATAACACGCCGTTGGTCATTCCTGAAAATATCAAACGCGAAAGTCCAGAATTAGCACACCAAACGCTTCGATTGTATGAATTCAAAAAAGAAGAATACAACTCCACGCTCGAAACCATCAATCAAAAAATTAAACAGCACGAACAAGCACTGGTTGAAGCCGAATCTAAAAAAAATCGGCTGGCGGAAAGCTATTCGTTATTGGCAAAAGAAATTGAATTATCAGAACCGCTAGTTGGCTCGGGAGCGATGTCACAAGTTGAATTATTGCGCTTACAACGTAGCGCAAATGATTTACAAGGCGAATTAAACGCGACTAAATTATCCGTTCCGCGTTTGAAAGCGATGCTCGATGAAGCGAAAAATGGTATCAAGGAACATCAATCTCAATTTCGTGCGACGATTATGACCGACTTGAATACGGCTAAAGCGGAATCGGATCATATTGCCGAATCGATGCGCTCAACCAAAGATAAAGTCACGAGAACCATTGTGCGTGCACCTGTTAAAGGGACTATTAAGCAAATCAAAGTGAACACCATTGGCGGCGTGATTCAGCCTGGTATGGATTTAATTGAAATTGTGCCTTTTGAAGATAAATTGCTGATTCAAGCTGAAATCAAACCGTCGGATATTGCATTTTTGCGTCCTA
>CANKON010000034.1 GCA_947484105.1 Methylococcaceae bacterium
GAGCGGTTTATCAACCGCCATTAAACTTGCGTGCAATTCATCAGAAGTCATGGTGGCAAGTTGTTCAAGCGTTTTTGCTTCATGCAAAAAGAACTGTCCCGCTTGGGTTCGACGCAGTGCCGTGACCGTTCCGCCACACCCTAAATCGTGTCCAATATCTTCGGCGAGTGAACGAATATAAGTACCTTTTGAACAGGCGACATCAAGCGTCAATGTGTCTGGCGTAAATTCCAGCAAGTTTATTTCATAAATCGTGATATTTCGCGGTTCACGTTCAATCGTGATGCCTTCGCGTGCCAATTCGTACAACTTTTTGCCGTTATGTTTTAACGCGGAATACATCGGAGGAACTTGAGCTTGTGCGCCCGTGAATTTTTTTAAACAGGCTTGAATTTGCTCCAACGATAACGGCGGCACCGATTTCGTTTCGATAATTTGTCCTTCCGCATCGCCCGTGTCAGTCATCATACCGAGTTTTATTGTGACTTGATAACGCTTATCATCGTCAAGCATCAACGCAGAAACTTTGGTTGCTTCACCAAAACATAACGGTAAAAGTCCTGTTGCCAACGGATCTAAACTGCCCGTATGTCCTGCTTTATTAGCATTAAATAAACGCCGCACTTCTTGCAAGGCTTTGTTGGATGAAACGCCTAAACGTTTATCGAGTAAAATAATTCCGTGAACGTTTAACCCCGATTTACGCTTGCTCATTTTTTGTCCTCAAAACTTAACACCTCGCCACCTTTATTATTCCAATCCGAAAGCACAAAACGCTGTGCTTTTTTATTGTTCAATTCAAATTCATGCAACGCGGGGCGATGTGTGTGTCCGTGAATTAAGCGGGTACATTGATATTGTTCCATGAATTTTTCGACGGTCGATTGATTCACGTCCATGACGTAATCAGACTTTTTTTGTTTATGCCAAAAACTACGCATTCGATACCAACGCGCGGCACACAATCGTAACCACAATGGTTTTGAAAGCACATTTTGTTGCCATTCAGACGAGCGGGATTGAGTGCGAAAAATTTGATACGGAAGATCGTCACTGCATAACAAATCGCCGTGCGTTAAAAGCGTTCGTTCCTCTTCCAACTCAATTACAGCGAAATCGTCCAACAAAATTACGCCCGTGCCTCGTGCAAAACGTTCACCAATTAAAAAATCCCGATTACCACGCAACAAATAAACTTCTACGGCCGAATCTGTGAGTTGTTTTAATTCGCGCCGAATTTGCGCGTTCGGTGCCGTGAAATCATCGTCGCCGACCCACGCATCGAACAAATCGCCCAAAATATACACAGCTTTAGCTTGCTTTGCTTTTGTTTGCAAAAAATGAATGAAATGGCGCGTAACTTGAGGTTTATCAAAAGACAAATGTAAATCTGAAATAAATAAAATGGCTTTCACGATTTAATTCCTGTACCGCGATGTAACAGCCACAAAGCAAATATTGTCAATAACACAATAAATCCGCCTGTCATCAAAAATGCCAATGAAATATCAACATCTGACGCACCAATCACACTAAAACGAAACGCATTGACCATGTACAGAATAGGATTTCCGAGCGAAATATGTTGCCAAATCTGCGGCAACATATCGACTGAATAAAACACGCCGCCCAAATAACTCAATGGCGTTAAAACAAAATTTGGAATAATCGAAATATCGTCAAAACTTTCGGCAAGAATCGCGTTGATAAAACCTGCCAATGAAAAAAGCGTTGCCGTTAAAAGACAAACAGAAATTGCCATCAATGGATTTTGAATAGTTAGCGGCGTGAAAAATAATGAAATTACTGCGACGACAACACCAACTAAAACGCCGCGTAAAATGCCGCCGCTGATATAACCCGCTAAAATAATCCCATTCGGCACGGGCGCAACCAGTAATTCTTCAATGTTGCGCTGAAATTTTGTTGAATAAAATGACGAAACCACGTTGGCGTAAGAATGCGTAATCACCGACATTAAAATAATCCCTGGCACGATGTAATTCATATAACTCACGCCATGAATAGTGCCGATACGGTCGCCAATCAATTTGCCAAAAATCAAAAAATACAACGCCGTCGTAATCGCTGGCGGCAATAAAGTTTGAGGCCAAATCCGAATAAATCGATATATTTCTTTTCGGACAATGGTTTTAAACGCAATAAATACGCTCATGATTCCCTCGCATTTTTGCCGTCGATTAAATTTATAAATAATTGTTCCAAGCGATTACTTTTATTTTTCATGCTGACGACTTGGATATTTGCGGCACTAAGTTGGGCAAATAAATCGTTCAAACCGCGCTCTTTTGGCACGCCGATTTCCAACACTTTTTCGCTAATTTGTTTGATTTCGTAGCCTTTTAAAATCGGATTTTTTACCGCTTGTGCCAAATCCAAAATGAAATAATCAACGTGTAACCGTGTCAATAAACTCGCCATATCGGAATGTTCGATAATTTTTCCACTGTCGATAATGGCGATATTTCGGCATAAACTTTCGGCTTCTTCTAAATAATGCGTCGTCAAAATAATCGTCGTGCCTTGCGCGTTCACGTCTTTCATCATTTCCCACATAGAGCGGCGAATTTCAATATCTACGCCAGCGGTGGGTTCGTCGAGAATTAACAGTTTTGGCGCGTGAACCATTGCCCGTGCAATCATGACACGACGTTTCATGCCGCCCGATAAACGGCGTGACATCGTGTCGCGTTTATCCCATAAATCGACTTGCTTTAAACAGGCTTCTGTTCGTTGCAATGCTAATTTTCGAGGAATTCCGTAATAACCTGCCTGATTTAAAACGATATTTTTGGCGGTGTCGAATTGATTGAAATTGATTTCTTGCGGCACCAAACCCAAACAACTTTTAGCTAAATCGCGTTGTGTTTTGACATCGTAACCAAAAATTTTTACCGTGCCGCTCGACGCATTTACCAATGAACTGATAATGCCGATAGCGGTCGATTTTCCTGCGCCGTTTGCGCCGAGTAAGGCAAAAAAATCGCCTTGTTGGACTTCTAAATCAATGCCTTTGAGAGCTTCAAAGCCGTTTTGATACGTTTTACGAAGATTGTGTATTGAGAGTGCATTCATGCGTTTAGTCTAGCAGTTTTCAGCGTGAATTTGTGGCAAAAAAAAACCGTGCTAAAACGGCACGGTTCTTCTTTCAATTCACAAAACGGAGAGTTTTGAATGGAATTATTTGCTGCCTAAGTAAGCGTATAAAGCATCAACAGCTTGATCTTCGCCGTAACCTGCTTTTTTAACAGGACCAACTTCCATGATTGCTGCGATGGCTTTCGGCATGCCGCCTTTACCGTCTTTTAAAGTTTGTTCAAAGCTAGCGCGTGACAATTTGCCTGCTTTTACTAAATCAAACAATTGTGGGTTTGACGCGATGTCATGGCAAGTGCCGCAACCACGACCGAATGAACGTTCGTAGATTTTTGCGCCGATTTCTAATTTTTCGTCAGCCAAAACTGAACCACTTAAACCGATTAACGCAACAGTTGCTAAAGCTAAAACTGATTTTTTCATAATATCCCCAAAGGTAGTTTAAAAAGCTATTTTTCTTGTTCTAAAAACGTATTCAATTTGAATTTGAACGGGGCAAAGGATAAGGATTTTAGTCCGAAAATTCAACGAATTTATTCAAAATGACGCTTTAATTTGCCGTCGTTGCAAACCAATTTAGTTTTTCATGCAAACTCACCACCGTGCCAATAATAATAAGCGTTGGCGGTTTAATGGTTTCGTGTTTCACCATTTCGGGTAACGTGCTTAATGTTCCCGTAATGACACGCTGCCGAAGCGTTGTACCTTGTTCGATTAACGCAATCGGTAAATCTGGTGAACTTCCATGTTTGATGAGCGATTCACAAATTTTTTTCAATCCAATTAACCCCATATAAATAACGACGGTTTGATTGGGGATAGCCAATTGCGTCCAATTCAAATTTACAGAATCGTCTTTTAAATGCCCCGTCACAAACACACAGGATTGCGCGTGATCTCGATGTGTTAATGGAATGCCTGCATAACTCGCACAACCCGTCGCCGCTGTGATACCTGGCACAATTTGAAACGAAACACCTTCTTCAACCAAAGTTTCGATTTCTTCACCGCCGCGCCCAAAAATAAACGGGTCGCCGCCTTTCAATCGCGCCACACGTTTGCCTTCTTTGGCTAGTTTGACCAACAAATCGTTGATTTCATCTTGCGGAACAGAATGATTACTCCGTTCTTTTCCGACATAAATTTTGTCAGAATCGCGTCGCGCTAATTCCAAAATATCCGCCGAAACTAATCGATCATAAACAACAACATCTGCTTGCTGCATTAAACGCAAAGCCCGAAATGTCAATAAATCTGCCGCGCCAGGTCCCGCACCAATTAAATAAACTTCGCCGTTATTTTCGGGCAAAGAAGCGTTATCAATTAGGTTTTGCAATTCACATTCTGCAGCGTCGGTTTGTCCTGAAAAAACCAATTCCGCTACGCGACCTTGCAACACATTTTCCCAAAAAATACGACGATTTGAGGGTGGAAAAACCGTTTGTTTGACAACTTTCCGAAACTTCTCAGCCAAGCCACCTAAAATACTGTAGGTCGGTGGAATTAAGGTTTCAATTTTAGAACGTAAAAACCGCGCTAACACGGGCGATGCGCCACCTGATGAAATCGCAATCGTAATCGGTGAACGATCAACAATCGCAGGAAAAATAAAATCACACAATTCGGGGCTATCAACAACATTCACCCACACATTTTTTGCTTTCGCACATTCGCTGACAAACTGATTCGTTGCAGCATTATCGGTTGCTGAAATGACTAATTTGAATCCATCCAAATCGTTTGGCTCAAACTCTTTTTGGTGAATTTTCAAATGATGCGACGTTTGCATTGCAGAAATTGTTGGGCTAATGTCACGCGCCACAACGGTAATGTTTGCGCCTGCGCGTGACAACAATTCAATTTTTCGTGCCGCGCAACTTCCCGCGCCAACAACTAAACACGGTAAGTTTTTGAGTTTAAGGGAAATAGGAAAATAATCCATGAATGAACCTAATTTAATGGTTTGATTAGCGTGATATTATAAGTAATTTGAACTTTTTCCCGAACTTAAAACCTATGATGAACGTTACACTTGAAGTCGATGCGGTTGGTTTAAACTGCCCAATGCCACTTTTAAAACTCAAAAAAGCCTTAAACAATTTAAATTCTTCAGACGTAGTTAAAATTTCTGTCACCGATGCGGCGGCGCATTTGGATTTTGGCGTATTTTGTCAACAAGCCGCGCATGAAATTTTAACCATTGCTAGAAACGAGAATGTACAGATTTTTTATATCAAAAAAGCCTAAATTCAGTCACGCAAACTGACAATTTCCCAACCTTTTTCTGTTGCAAATTGGCGTAATTTTTCGTCTGGGTCAACCGCAACAGGATTTTCAACTAATTGCAACAACGGTAAATCATTGTGCGAATCGCTGTAAAAATAACTGCCTTCCAACGTGTCGCCTGTTTGGGCTAACCATTCGTTTAACAACGTGACTTTCCCACCTTGAAAACACGGCACGCCTACAATTTTGCCCGTGTAACGTTCGTTGATAATTTCGGGCGAGGTGGCGATTAAATTGTGAATGCCATACAACGCGACAATCGGCGCAGTAATAAAACGATTGGTCGCTGTAATCACCAATAACGTATGACCTAACGCGCGGTGTTTTTCGACTAATTCTTTCGCCGCATTTAACAAAATCGGCGCAATCACTTCATCCAAAAATTGTTCTCGCCAAACGTGTAATTGGTCGAGCGAATGCTCCGTGAGTGGCTTTAATGAAAAATCTAAAAACTCCATAATGTCTAACGACCCTGCTCGATAGTCATCATAAAATTTGGTGTTCATTTGTTCATAAATCGTTTTATCAACAATGCCCTGATCAACTAAAAATTGTCCCCATAAATAATCGCTATCATCCGCAATTAAAGTGTTATCTAAATCAAAAATCGCTAAAGTCATTTGTTACCTTTTCGTTGAAAGGGCAATCCAAAAGATTGCCCGTACAAAATTAAATTTCGCGGGCTAATTGTTCGGCGTAACCCGTGTAATTGCGAGGCGTTAACGCTAATAATTGCGCTTTGGCTTCAGCAGGAATTTCCAATTTATTTACAAATTCTTGTAATTGTTCAGGTGTAATACGAGTGCCGCGCGTGAGTTCTTTCAATTTTTCATACGGTTTTTCGATGCCATAACGGCGCATCACGGTTTGAATCGGTTCAGCCAAAACTTCCCAATTCGTATTTAAATCGGCTTCAAGCGCATCCGCGTTCAATTCTAATTTCGAGATGCCTTTCAATGTGGCTTGAATCGCAATCACAGTATGCGCGACACCAACACCGATATTTCGTAAAACTGTCGAATCTGTCAAATCACGTTGCCAACGCGAAATGGGTAATTTGTCTGCCAAAAAGCCAAATAACGCATTCGCCAAACCTAAATTGCCTTCCGAATTTTCAAAATCAATCGGATTCACTTTGTGGGGCATCGTTGAAGACCCCACTTCACCTGCAATCGTGCGTTGTTTGAAATAACCGAGCGAAATATAGCCCCAAATATCACGGTCAAAATCCAACAAAATCGTATTGAATCGTGAAAGCGCGTGGAAGAATTCCGCAATGTAATCGTGCGGTTCGATTTGAATCGTGTAGGGATTGAATGTTAAACCAAGTGAAATCACAAAATTTTCAGCAAAATCCGCCCAATTTACTTCGGGATACGCTACCGCGTGCGCATTGTAATTTCCAACTGCGCCGTTGATTTTTCCGAGCAATTCGACTTTTTCGAGTTGAAGTTTTTGACGAGTTAAACGCGCGACCGTGTTGGCAATTTCTTTTCCAACGGTTGTTGGCGTTGCAGATTGTCCATGTGTACGAGAAAGCATCGGTTGTGCAGCCGTGTCTTTTGCTAATTTTGTGAGTGATGAAATAACCGCTTCAATTTGCGCCAAAATGACTTCACGTCCCGCTTTTAACATTAGCGCGTAAGACAAATTGTTAATGTCTTCAGACGTACAAGCAAAATGAATAAATTCGCTCACTTTTTCAAGTTCAGCATTACCTGCAATTTTTTCTTTTAAAAAGTATTCAACGGCTTTTACGTCGTGATTGGTCGTTTTTTCAATTGTTTTAACGCGCTGCGCGTCATCTTCTGAAAATTGCGAAATGATATTTTCTAAAAGTGAATTGGCATTTGCACTAAATGGCGCAACTTCGACGATTTCAGCTTGATTTGCAAGTGCTTGAAGCCAACGCACTTCAACTTGTACACGAAAACGAATTAAGCCAAATTCACTGAAAATTGGGCGTAATAAATCCACTTTGTCGGCGTAACGTCCATCAATTGGTGAAATGGCGGTTAAAGAAAAATGTGTCATAAAAATCCAAAAATAAAGAATCGGTGGTTAAGATAAACGTCTAAAAACAATTTCAGCCGCCGCAATCGTTTTATTAATTGCTTCGTCATCGTGAGCAATGGATACAAAACCTGCTTCAAACGCTGATGGTGCAAGATAAACGCCTTGTTCTAACATCGCGTGAAAAAAGCGTTTGAAATAATCTTGATCACACGCCATCACTTGCGCGAATGACGTGATATTTTTTTCTTGTGTGAAAAATAACCCAAACATTCCGGCGACTTGATTTGTCGTCAATGCCACGCCTGCGTTTTCAGCGACACTTTTTAAACCATCAAGTAAGCGTGTTGTTTTCGCGGTTAAATCTGCATAAAAATTCGGAACAGCAATCAATTCTAGTGTTTTCAAACCTGCTGCCATGGCAACAGGATTTCCTGACAACGTTCCAGCTTGATAAACGCTGCCAAGCGGCGCGAGGCATTCCATAATCTCACGTTTGCCACCAAAAGCACCGACTGGCATTCCACCGCCAATGACTTTGCCGAGTGTCGTTAAATCAGGCTTCACGTTATAAAAACCTTGTGCGCCTTGCAAACTGACGCGAAAACCTGTCATGACTTCGTCGAAAATTAACACACTGCCAGATTCGTCGCACACGTCGCGTAACGTTTCTAAAAAGTCTTCAACAGGCGGCACGCAATTCATATTGCCTGCGACAGGTTCAACGATAATACAAGCGATTTCTTTGCCTAATTCTGCAAATAATTTTCGCACCGCATTTGCGTCGTTGTACGGCAACGTTAATGTGTCCATTGCAACGGCTTCCGAAACGCCCGATGAACTGGGTACGCCAAATGTCAACGCGCCAGAACCTGCTTTAACCAGCAATGCGTCTGAATGCCCGTGATAACACCCTTCAAATTTCACGATTTTATTGCGACCTGTGTAGCCTTTAGCTAAACGAATCGCGCTCATCGTGGCTTCGGTGCCAGAACTCACCATCCGAACCAATTCAATTGATGGCACGAGTTCGCAAACGCGCTGCGCCATTAACGTTTCAATTTCGGTTGGCGCACCAAAACTCAAGCCTTTTTCAGCAGCAATTTTTACTGCTTCAATTACGTCGGGATGCGCGTGACCTAAAATCATCGGTCCCCAAGAACCAACGTAATCTACATATTGATTGTCGTCGCTGTCGTAAATATATGCGCCTTTGGCGTGGCCGATAAAAACGGGTGTGCCGCCCACGCCATTAAATGAACGTACTGGCGAATTCACGCCACCTGGAATGACGGTTTTAGCTAAGTTAAAAAGTTGCGTTGCAGTTGTCATAGTTGTCCTTAAATCACGCATATTCTTGAACGGGAATTTCCATAATGCCGTCCATTTCAACGCCTGCGTCTTTAGGTAAAGCCGCTACGCCAATGGCGGCGCGAGCTGGATACGGTTCTTCAAAATACTTGCCCATGATTTCGTTCACAATTGGAAAGTGCGATAAATCGGTTAAAAACACATTTAATTTCACGATGTCACCCAAATTGCCATCAGCAGCTTCCGCAACGGCTTTGAGATTTTCAAAAACTTGCGTGATTTGCGCGTTAATATCGCCCTCAACCATGGTCATCGTGGCAGGCACGAGCGGAATTTGTCCTGACAAATAAACGGTGCGATTGACTTTAACGGCTTGTGAATAAGTGCCAATGGCTTGCGGGGCGTGTGGTGTGTGGATAATTTCTTTAGACATAAATTGTTTTCCTACGAATGAAACGTTTAAAAACCACCATTGTAAATGCAACAAAGTGTAAATCTAAAACAGTGGCTCAAAATAATGTGCAATCACAAAAGGATTCATTTCGTCCGAAAAAAGCGACGGCGTTGAATTATCCATTTGGTTTTGCCACGTTAAAACCTGAAACGGTAAATTATTTGCACCGTCTATTTTCTCCATGACGACTTGAATCGTGGCTTGCGCTTCATTATCCAAAAGCGTTTCAACGGTAACGGTTACAACCGAAATTTCAGAAATTGTTTCCGTTTCGGTCGTTGATTCAACATCTTGCGACATCGCTTGACTTGCATTTTGACGCCGTGGAATGGCAGGAAGTGGGGAATGATTCATGATGCTTTGCTGACGTGCTAAGAAATACGCATCTAATAAATTTGCATCCACATCGGGTAACACATTCAACACGTCGCGTGTCGCTAAATTTAAATCCACTTCTGTTTGTCCCGCCGAATA
>CANKON010000035.1 GCA_947484105.1 Methylococcaceae bacterium
AAATAAAAATAGCTTTCTTTTAAACGCAACACTGGCACCAGAATGACATTTTTGGATTCAGCGGCACTCAAATTTAAATTACGTCCGACAATGCCTAGTGCATTTTCTTCATTTAAATAATAAGAAAGCATGGTTTGTAGCGGCAATGGCGTAACGGTACTTTCAACATTTTCAGTTTTAAACGCGGCAGTAATGATTGTTGCCGCAATGCCGCCGTCGTCCAAGTTGGAATTCAACACTGCTGGAAAATCGAGCGCAAAAATTTCATTTACAGGTGATGTGAATAAAGCGGCTGAAACTCGTGGACCCGTTGCGTGTGCGGTGTTGGATAAACAAAGTAACATCATAAAATTTATAAAAAACGTTTTCATTCTATCTACCTAATCGTTAATTGCGCTGCTTGATTGCACCAGTATTTTGTCCCACAATCCAAAGTGCATGCCAAATGGCGTGGTTTGTGACATAAAAATGGTGATTTTTTGTTCTTTGAGATCGACGCTAAAGCGCGTCGAATATAGTCCCGCCCATTCAAATGTGCCGACATCACCACTATCAACGTCATAGCCCCTGTCTTGTTGAATCGCAAAACCTAGACCAAATTTCCAATTGTGATCATGTAAAAAAGTCGCATCAAGATTACCAATGTGGTTGGTTGCGGTCATGAGTTCAACGGTTTTACGACTTAAAACGCGCGCCCCATCAAGTTCGCCACCGTTTAAGAACATTTGTGCAAACCGAAAATAATCGTAAGCGGTCGAAATCACACTCACACCACCTGATAAATACTTACCTTCAGTTGCATAAGCATCAGACGGACATAATGCTAAATTGCCACTGACAATGGGTTTATCGTCGGCACGAGTTAAACTTCCATTCCAATCACTTTTAAAAACCGCCGCGATTCGCGCTTGTTTTTCAGCAGGAACGTAAAAATAACTGTCAGTCATTTTCAACGGTGCAAAAATATTTTTAGACACAAAATCATCAAAACGCATTCCTGAAATGACTTCGACTAAATATCCTAAAACATCGTTAGACAAACTGTAATCGAAGGCTTCGCCAGGTTGTTTGAAAAGTGGCAAACGTCCTAAGCGTTTTACCATATCGCCAATGGTTTCATCAGGGCGACAAGTCCCGTCAGTAATCCCTGCTTCTTTATATAAATCCAATACAGCTTGGCGTTCAGGTTCATGGTAAAAATTTCCGACAAATAAATATAAAAGCCCTGATTTATGTGTGAGCAAATCACGAATCGTCATTTCACGTTTGACAGGCACGAGTTTATATCCCTTGCCATTTGGATTCATTTCAAGCACTTTTTGATTTTTAAATTCAGGAATATATTTTGAAACAGGATCAGAAAGCAGCAATTTTCCTTGTTCATAAAGAATCATTATCGCTGTACTGGTAACGGGTTTTGACATAGACATAATGCGAATTAAACTGTCTTTTTGCATCGGCTTATTTTCGTCTGCTAACCCAAACGATTTGAAATAGGCAATTTTTCCTTTTCGAGCAATCAAAACATTCGCCCCCGCAATCTTCTTTTCCGTAACGTGCGATTCGATTAACGCATCCATATTTTTCAAACGTTGCGATGATAAACCAACGCTTTCTGGCGAAACCACCTCATTATCTGCGATAACAGAATGTGAAATGGCGGCAACCAAACTTAATAAAATTACCTGTTTTAATTTCATAATCACGATTCCAAATTGTCAAAATATCATCTGAAAATTTACATCAACTCAAGAACACAATAACGATAAACTTCGCGTAGCTTACACCTCCAAAAAACAAAATTCATGTTGACTTTGAAAAATACAACAACATGCTGATTTCATTCATTCATTCATTCATTCATTCATTCATTCATTCATTCATTGATTGAACTCTAAGCCCGTGTAAAATTGCGTCATATTCCGCCTTTGTCGTAAACCATGAAAATTATTCTTTTGATTACTGCGTTTCTTTTTTTTCACGCTGATTTTGCATTTAGCGCGGAAGAACTAAAAACATTGCATTTTGGTGTTTTAGCTTATCGCCCAAAAGAAATTACCCTTGCACAATGGTTGCCACTTGCTCAAGAACTTGAAAAGAATTTACCAGGCTATCATGTCGAGCTAGAACCCTTAAATTATCCCGAACTTGATAAAGCTGCAAAAGAAAAGCAACTTGATTTTGTTTTGACGAATCCTGAACATTACATTTTGCTCAAAAATATCATTGGCATGAATGCCGTCGGAACAATGATTACATTGGAAAAAGGACATCCATTAACACAATTTTCGGGTGTCATTTTTACTCGGGCTGACAGAACGGACATTCAAACGCTTGCGGATTTGAACGATAAAACCATTGCCTCGCCTGGTGAACAATCGCTAGGCGGTTATTTGATGGAACGTTGGGAATTAGAAAAAAATAACATTCAAGCAAAACGCTATATTTTTACAGGAATGCCGCATGACAATGTTGTGGAAGAAGTGCTGTCAGGCAATGCAGACGTGGGATTTGTACGAAGCGGATTGTTAGAAAAATTAGAGCGTAACGGTAAAATTTCACTCGGTGAAAATGCGACTGTTCGCGTTTTAGCCACGCATCCTGTCACAGACGAAATGCCTGTTTTACATTCAACAGACCATTACCCAGAATGGGCGTTTAGCGTTAGAAAAGACATCGATAATGAAATTGCCAAGCGCGTTTCTCTCACATTATTAAATATCAAATCGGATAGCGATATTGCAAAATTCGAAGGCATTGCGGGATTTAATTCGCCAGCGGATTACACGCCTGTTGAAGTGTTAATGCTTCGATTACGCGCTCATCCTGACGAATTAAAGTATTTTGATTTTGCCGATGTAATGTTTCGATATAAAACTAATGTTTTTATCGGAATAATCTTTGCGGTAATCATCATTTTTTTTATCGTGGTGTTGGTTACTATCATCCGAAAACTTAGACAAACTAAACAACATTTATCCGAATCCCATGCTCAAATTTCACTGTTGTTAAATTCAATGGCAGAAGGTGCTTACGGCGTTGATAATCAGGGTTTTTGTCGTTTTGTTAATCAAGCATTTTTGCAAATTTTGGGTTATGAAAATGCTGAGGAAATTATTGGAAAATATATTCACGAACTTATTCACCATTCACACGCGGACGGTTCGTTTTATTCCTCCACAGATTGTCAAATGTACAACGCTTATCGATTACACAAAAATATCCATGTGACGAATGAAGTCTTTTGGCGAAAAGATGGCACGCCTGTTCCCGTTGAATACTGGTCACAACCAATTGTGGCGAATGGCGAGTTAACGGGGGCAATTGCGACGTTTATTGACATTACGGAACGCCAAAAAATTCAACGAGAATTAGTAGAAAGTCAAAAACGTTTGCAAACTATTATCAATTCCAGTCCAGAATGTATTCAAATCGTCGATGCAAAAGGCAACTTGCTGGATATAAATTCGGCGGGACTTGACATGATTGAATTAGATTCGCCTGAGGAAATGAATTCATGCTGTATTTTGGATTTTATTTTGCCTGAATATCATGCGAAGGCGAAAGAACTTCATCAGCGTGTAATTGCGGGTGAAACACTAAAAATGGAATTTGAGATTATTGGTTTTAAAGGCACGCATCGTTGGATGGAAACACACGCTGTTCCAATGCTATACAACAATGAAATCGTGCGGTTATCGATGACACGCGATATTACAGAACGTAAAACAGCCGAAGAAGAAATTAAATCGTCAGTGCAATACACACGAAGTTTGATTGAAGCGAGTTTAGATCCATTAGTCACTATTAGCGTAGAAGGCAAAATTACGGATGTCAATGTGGCGACTGAAAAAATCACTGGTTTAACACGCGAAGCCTTAATTGGTAGCGACTTTGCTGGTTATTTTACAGATCCACAAAAAGCCCGAGAAGGTTATCAAAAAGCATTTTTAGACGGCTCCGTGACGGATTATTCGCTGGCAATTCAGCATATTTCTGGCAGCACGACAGACGTAATTTATAACGCTAATGTATATCGTAATGCCGACGGTGAAATCAAAGGATTATTTGCTGCCGCGCGAGACATTACAGAACGTAAAAAAGCGGAAGAAGAAATTAAACAACTGGCTTATTTTGATCCCTTAACAGGTTTGCCAAATCGCCGAAAATTGTTAGATCGCATGAATGACACAATCAAATTAAGTCATCGAGAAAATAAAGTTTTCGCCGTGTTTATGATGGATTTGGATAAATTTAAAGCGGTCAATGACAATTTAGGACACGCCGCAGGTGACGAGTTACTTAAACAAGTTGCCATAAGAATTATGAATCGATTACGCGAAAGCGATATGGTGGCGCGTTTAGGCGGGGATGAGTTTGTGATGATTTTAGAAAATTGTGCGACCACTGACGATGTCGCAAAAATTGCCAACAACATTATTGCGGATTTAACAAAACCGTTTGATTTAATGCAAGGCGAGACGGTTTTTATTGGTGCGAGTATTGGCATCAGTTTTTATCCTAAACATGGTGTCACACCTGAAAAGTTGATCGACAATGCTGACGCGGCACTTTATCAAGCCAAAAATAATGGACGTGGATGTTTTGTCTATTTTTAATGTTTAAATTTGGTTTTCAAAACGCCGTCATGCTGCGAATGGCGCGTTAATATGTTATCTTTTCGCGTATTTATTGCTCTCAAAACTTTCCAAATTTATGACTCTCGAACAATTTACCCGTTTTGCTAAACAAGGCTATAACCGTATTCCGATTAGCCGTGAAATTCTCGCCGATTTAGACACGCCTTTAAGCGCGTATTTGAAACTCGCGGCAGGCGCATATTCTTATTTGTTTGAATCTGTTCACGGGGGCGAACAATGGGGACGTTATTCGATTATTGGTTTGCCATGCAAAACGATTGTGAAAGTATTTGGTAAAGAAATTACCGTTTCGTTTGAAAATGAAGTTATCGAAAGTTTGACGCATGAAAATCCCCTCGAATGGATTGAAGATTTTAAGGCGTCTTATCGCGTGCCAGACGTTGAAAATCTACCACGATTCAACGGCGGATTAGTTGGTTATTTTGGTTATGAAACGATTGGCTACATTGAACCGCGTGTTTGCAAAGTCGAAAAACCAGACGAAATTGGCGCACCTGATATTTTGTTAATGGTTTCTGAAGAATTACTCGTTTTTGATAATTTGTCGGGCAAAATGTTGTTATTGACACACGCAAATCCCGAAGAAATGAATGCGTATGAAAACGCGCAAAAACGATTAGCCGAATTGGCGAAAAAATTACGCGAATCAAAAGGCAAACCGCACTATCACGCAAATCCTAAAACGGTTCACGAAAGTGATTTTGTATCGGGATTCACCGAAGATGGGTTTAAAAAAGCGGTTGAAAAAGCGAAAGAATATATTACGAATGGGGACATTATGCAGGTCGTCTTGTCGCAACGTATGACCATTCCTTATCACGCAGAACCGCTTAATTTATACCGCGCATTGCGTTGTTTGAATCCGTCGCCGTATATGTTTTATTTGGATTTAGAGGATTTCCAGATTGTTGGTTCATCGCCTGAAATTTTGGTGCGTTTGGAAGATGAAACCGTGACAGTTCGTCCGATTGCGGGAACTCGGCGGCGGGGCATTACACCTGAACAAGATTTGGAACTTGAAAAAGAATTACTCGCCGACCCAAAAGAAATTGCTGAACATTTAATGCTAATTGATTTAGGGCGAAACGATACGGGGCGTGTGGCTGAAATTGGCAGCGTTCAATTGACCGACAAAATGATTGTTGAGCGTTATTCGCATGTTATGCACATTGTTTCAAATGTCACAGGCACATTAAAACAAGGTAAAAATGCGTTTGATGTTTTGGCGGCAACCTTTCCCGCAGGAACCGTAAGTGGTGCGCCAAAAATTCGTGCGATGGAAATCATTGACGAACTCGAACCTGTAAAACGGGGCGTGTATTCAGGCGCAGTCGGTTACATCGGTTGGACAGGAAATTTAGACACCGCGATTGCGATTAGAACTGCCGTGATTAAAGACGGGAAATTACATATTCAAGCAGGCGCGGGGATTGTTTATGATTCTGTGCCGCAAAGTGAATGGGATGAAACCATGAATAAAGGACGCGCGGTATTTCACGCCGTTGCGATGGCAGAAGCAGGTTTAGAAGGAGAGCAAGCATGAAAGTCGTGATGGTTGATAACTACGATTCATTTACTTATAACTTGGTGCAGTATTTTGGCGAATTGGGCGCAGAAGTTGTCGTTGTTCGGAATGATCAAGTTTCCGTTGCAGATATTGCCGCGTTGAATCCTGACAAAATTGTGATTTCACCAGGTCCTTGCACGCCAAAAGAAGCGGGCGTTTCGGTGGAAACGATTTTACATTTTGCAGGCAAAATTCCAATTTTAGGCGTGTGTTTAGGGCATCAAAGTATGGGTTATGCGTTTGGTGGAAATGTGATTCATGCCAAACAAATTATGCACGGTAAAACCTCACTTGTTTATCATGCGGACACGGGCGTTTTCAAAGGTTTGACGAATCCATTTACCGCAACGCGCTACCATTCGCTTGTGATTGAACAATCGAGTTTGCCCGAATGTTTAGAAATCACCGCGTGGACACAAGATGAAAATGGCGGCATTGATGAAATCATGGGCGTGCGTCATAAAACTCTTGATATTGAAGGCGTGCAATTTCACCCTGAATCCATTTTGACCGAACACGGACACGATTTGTTGCGGAATTTTTTAGTTCGATAAACGATGAACTACATCGCAATAAAGATGTTAATGGGTGACACAGGCAAATACATCGGCATTGTGATTGGTCTCACGTTTGCGTCGCTCATTATGACGCAGCAACCAGCGATTTTTACGGGATTTATTGCTCGTTCTTACAGTTTTATTACCGATTTAGGCTTGCCCGATATTTGGGTTATGGATACGAAAGTGCAATTCATCGACGACGTTAAGCCGTTGCAAGATACTGAGCTTTATCGTGTCCGCGGTATTTCTGGCGTTGAATGGGCGATGCCCTTGTACAAAGGAATGTTAAAAGCACGAATGACTGATGGCACGTTTCAAACTTGCAACGTCATTGGTTTGGACGACACCACGTTAATTGGCGCACCGCCGATTATGCTAGAAGGTAAAGTCGCCGATTTACGTCGTAGCGACAGCGTGATTGTTGATTTTGACGGTGCAAATGAAAAACTCGCTAAACCGCCGCTGATTGCAGGTGGCAAAAAAATTCCTCTCAAAGTGGGTGACAATTTAGAACTCAATGACCGCCGCGCGATTGTGGTGGGAATTGCAAAAGTGACTCGCACATTTCAATCTCAACCTGTTGTTTATACGACTTATTCGCGTGCTATCAGTTTTGCACCGCGTGAACGAAAACTGTTGTCGTTTGTGCTGGTGAAAGCCAAAAAAGGACAAGATTTACACGAGTTAGCCCAACGAATCCGTGCTAACACAGGTTTAGCCGCTTACACGCGCCAAGAATTCATGGATTTAACGTTTTGGTATTTGATGAAAAATACGGGAATTCCGATTAACTTTGGTGTGTCCGTTTTATTGGGTTTCCTTGTCGGTGCGGCGATTGCGGGACAGACTTTTTATAATTTCACGCTCGATAATATCCGCCAATTTGGAGTTTTAAAAGCGATGGGGGCAAGTAACGGCGTGTTGTTACGAATGATTTTATTACAAGCATTAGTCGCAGGCAGCATCGGTTACGGCATGGGCGTAGGATTAACGGCATTGTTTGGTTTTGCGATGCGGCATTCAATTTTAGCTTTCAAATTTCCGTGGCAATTACTGGTTTTTAGCGGCGCAGGTGTGAGTTTGATTTGCATGTTTGCCGCGCTAATCAGCATCATCAAAGTGATGCGTTTAGAACCTGCCATTGTGTTCAAAAGTTGATGAACATCGCTGTCCGCTGTGAAAATTTAACCAAAATTTATGACACGGGCGATCAAAAAGTCATTGCGTTAAATAGCGTGAATTTAGAGATTCGTTTAGGCGAATTGATGATGCTCGTTGGTCCTTCTGGTTGTGGTAAAACGACGCTGATTTCAGTTATTGCTGGAATTTTGGATCAAGATTCGGGCGTGTGTGAATTGTTTGGCGAAAATTTATTAACGATGAAAAGCAAAGATAAATTGCGGTTTCGTGCTTCGCAAATTGGTTTCGTATTTCAAGCATTTAATTTATTGCCTTCGTTAAATGCCGCTGAGAATGTATCTGTGCCGCTGATTATTAACGGCGAAAATCGTCATGTTGCTAAACGTCAAGCGATTGAAGTTTTAGAACGTGTTGGTTTGGGCGACCGTTGGAAATCATTGCCAGCACAACTTTCAGGCGGACAACAACAGCGCGTGGCAATTGCCAGAGCGTTAATTCACAATCCACGTTTAATCGTTTGCGATGAACCGACCAGCGCGTTAGATCACGCCAGTGGTCACAATGTCATGAATTTATTGAAAGAAGTCGCGGTGCATAAAGACCGCGCATTAGTTATTGTGTCGCACGATGCCCGCATTTTTAATTTTGCCGACCGCATTGCCGAAATGGACGACGGACATATTGTTAAAATTTCTTAGCTGCTGAGACTCAAAACATGAAATACACACTTCCATTACTCGCCGCTGCTGGATTTTTATTTGCGTCTTACACAGTCGTCAGCAGTAATCAATCTGTGCCGATTGCCCCCGCGTTAGTCGAACCTTCATCCGCGCCATATTTAAATTTCATTGCGGGGGCAGGCATTATCGAACCGAAAAATGAAAACATCGCCATCGGTTCACCACTTGCCCGATTAGTCAGCAAAGTTGCGGTAAAAGTCGGCGATAAAGTCAGTGCAGGTACGCCACTTTTTTATTTAGACGACCGTGAAAATCGGGCTGAATTGACGATGCGTCACGCTGATTTAGTCAAAGCGCAAGCCGATGTTTTAATCGCCAAAGCGAACGTTGCCGACTCGCAATCACTGTTTGATTTAGCGAATGCTGTCAGTGATTCACGCGCAATTAGCACGGAAGAAGTTTTAAAACGTCGCAACGCGCTTGCCATTGCCAAAGCAAAATTGGAAAGCGCGATGGCTTTCGTTGAACAAGCCAAAGCGGTAATTTTACAAACTGAGACGACGTTAGAGCGCTTAATCGTCCGTGCGCCAATTGATGGCGAGGTGTTGCAAGTCAATGTTCGGGCAGGTGAATTCGCCAGTGCAGGTGCATTATCGAAACCACTTTTAATCGTCGGAGATTTAAAAACGCTTCATGTTCGCGTTGATATTGACGAAAACGATGCGTGGCGATTCGATAAAAATGCGAAAGCGGTGGCGTATTTGCGTGGTAATCGACGGTTTAAAGTGGATTTACAACTCGCTTACGTTGAACCATTCGTGGTGCCGAAAAAATCCTTGACGGGTGACAGCACCGAACGTGTTGATACGCGCGTTTTGCAAGCGTTGTATCAATTCAATCCGAAAGATTTAACGGCTTACGTCGGGCAACAAATGGATGTGTTTATTGAAGCCA
>CANKON010000036.1 GCA_947484105.1 Methylococcaceae bacterium
ATTCAGGCGGTAAATTTAATTTGCTCAATGTCGATTCGACGCGCTGTTGAAACGCCCAGCCGTCACGCGATTCTAATTCGTGCTGCAAATTACCGAGTTCATTTAAGGCTTTTTCGTCTTCATAATCCATCGTCAACGACAAATCGTGATAACGCGCAATAATTTCACCCAAATCGCCTAAACCGCTTGCGACAGCATCGTAAATGGTCGCTTCATCGGGCAATTCGGGATTTTGTGCCAACCACGCAAGGCGCAATTCAGGTTGCCGCCAAACATCGCCTTCGTCAGCGTGAATATCATTGGCGATAATTTTCATCAACGTGGATTTGCCTTCGCCGTTGCGACCTAATAATCCGACACGTTCGCCTGCATCAAGTTGGAAATCTGCATTTTTAAGCAGCGCGTGTGTGCCGAAGGCAATTGAAACGTTTGATAATCTTAGTAGTGGCATTTTTTAGTTTTTAATTGTGGAAGTAATTGTTTTTTTATCGCGTAAATTTTTATTCACCAATACCTGATATTTGACAGTCAATCATTTCAAGGGACGACCTTTTGAATCTTTGTGGATATGTCCTGCAAAAAGTAAAACGGCATCAATAAATCCCCACAATAAACCATAACCGTGCGTTAAAACCGTAAAAGCCAATTGCGCGAATCCTAATTTATAAAATCCCAAATAAAAACGGTGTGCGCCGACTGCGCCTAGAAAAAATGCTAACGTCGTTGCAATCCAACGTTTTTTCACGCCTTCAACTAATTTTGTCGATTCAGCAACTAAACGCATATTCACAACTACGCCATCTTTCACTTCAAACGTCACTTCGTCGCCTGAATCAGGCGGCACGCTGGATTTCCAACTGGCTTCGTCAAATGCAAAAAAATCATCTTGGCTTTTGACCAGTCCTGTTTGTTTTTCGCTGTCGTAAGATTCAATTTGCCCAATAATCATTGTGATTTTCCGTCTAACTGGTTAAGTTTTTCTTCTAAAATGAGTGCGTCACGTTCTAATTCTGTGACTTGCTTATAAAAAATTTCAACTTCCGCATTTGCAGGTAAATCGCGGGTTTCTTCTTGCAAGAATTCTGCAACGTTGAGTTGTAACGTTCTTAGCGTTTCTTCGTGCCACGATTTTCCTGCGTTAAAAAGTGTTTCTAAAATCATCATTAAATTTTATAACCGCGATGTACCGCCACAATGCCTTGTGTCATGTTGTAAAAATTGCAGCGTTCTAAACCTGCGTCTTCCATCATTGTTTTTAATTCAGCTTGTTTAGGGTGCATTCGGATGGATTCCGCTAAATAACGGTAACTTTCTTCATCATTTGCCACGAATCGCCCGATTTTTGGCAATAATTTAAATGAATAAAAATCATAAACTTTTTCGGTAATCGGGTCGATTGGGTGTGAAAATTCCAACACAATGACGCATCCACCAGGTTTTAAAACGCGGTGCATTGAACGCAATGCGGCGGCTTTATCCGTCACATTTCGCAAGCCAAACGCAATACAAACACAATCAAACGTATTATCTGCAAATGGCAAACATTCTGCGTTCACTTGTGCGTAACGAATGCCTGTTAAACCACGGTCAATTAAACGGTCACGTCCCGTATTTAACATCGCGGCGTTAATGTCAGCTAAAACAACTTGTCCTGTTGCGCCGATTTTTTGATTGAATAATGTGGTTAAATCGCCTGTTCCGCCTGCTAAATCTAATACTTTGTAACCTTCTCGAACGTTGCTCAAATCAACGGCAACACGCTTCCAAATTCGGTGAATACCGAGTGACATTAAATCGTTCATGATGTCGTAACGCTCTGCAACGGAATCAAAAACGCCGCGAACTAATTTGACTTTATCTTGAGTGGCGACTTCTTTAAAGCCAAAATGAGTGGTGTTTTGCGTCATGATTTTTCCTTTGCAAGCAATAAAAAGAGGATTTAAAAGCGGTGAATTATAGCGTTTTTTGGATTTTAAATAATTCAAAATGATACAAACATTTCACGATACGTTTTTTTCAAAAGGGGATGAATCAAATCGGGCGCAATATCTGCGAGTGGTTGCAACACAAACCGGTATTTTTCAATATCATCGCGGGGCAATTTTAAAATGCCGTCATCAATAATTACGTCGCCAAACAACAATAAATCTAAATCCAACGTCCGTGGCGTAAATTTTTGACTATTCAGTAATCGTCCGTGTTTGAATTCCAATTCGCGCAATTTTTCAAAAATGGTGTGTGCTGACAAATCTGTTTCAAAACTAACGACTAAATTGTAAAAATCCTCGCCATCAAATCCGACGGCGGCGGTTTCGTAAATCGGTGAAATCGTCAATTCACCAAACGTTTCGCGCAATGAATTCAAACCCGCTTCGATGTTTTTTTCTTTGTCGACATTGCTGCCGACGCTGACGTAGCACGCGGTCATTAGCGATTCCCGCGTTCCATAATCACGCCGACGTTAATATCTGCGCCCACTGCGCCTTTTTTATTGACGGTCAATTTCACCCACGAAACCCCAAATTCTGTTTGAATCAACCGAATCATTTCTGCGGCTAATTTTTCAATCAAAAAGAATTCACTTTGTCCCACAAATTCCACCAATCGGTCAAAAACCGCTTTGTAATTAAGGGCGTGTAAAATATCGTCCGATTCCGCCGCTGGCTGACAATCAAATGCCATTTCCAAATCAAAAATAAGCGTTTGTTTGGCTTCGCGTTCCCAATCGAAAATCCCGATTAACGTGTCAATATGAACGTCGCGTAAGAAAATGATGTCTGTCATGTTTGCTGATTTTCCGATTATGATATGGCGTTAAAAAGAGCGTAAGAATGCCGCAAAGTCGGGATGCTTACAAGTTTTCACCCTGTTTTGACGAGGTCAAAATGATTTTAAGTTTATTGGTTTTGTTTGCGTATTTGCTTGGTTCATTGTCGAGCGCGATTATTGTTTGTCGTTTAATGGGTTTGCCTGACCCGCGTCAAGAAGGTTCTGGCAATCCTGGCGCAACCAATGTGATGCGAATTGGCGGTAAAAAAGCCGCAGGAATTACATTTTTTGGTGATTTTTTAAAAGGTTTGATTCCCGTTTTGATTGCCAAATTTATCGGCGCACCCTCCGCTTTTTGGGGCATTGTTGGCATTGCTGCATTTTTGGGACATTTATATCCCGTCTTCTTCGGATTTAAAGGCGGCAAAGGCGTTGCCACCTCAGCAGGCGTTTTATTCGGTTTTGATTTACTTGTCGGCGGCGCATTTGGATTGACGTGGTTTGCTATTTACAAACTTGGCAAAATTTCATCTCTTGCGGCGTTAATTACGTCTGCGCTTTCACCGATTTATGCGTGGTTTTTAACCAATGACCCCGTTTTGACATTTTTCACCGCGATAATGACAGGGCTTTTGCTTTATCGACACGAAAGCAATATCCGCCGTTTATTGGCAAAAGAAGAACGTTAATTATTTGGATTAAAAAATGGTGATTTGGCAGCGTGAAATTTTGACGTTTTTAGGGCTATTTTTAGTCGTTTGCGTCATTGGTTTTTTTACAAAATTATTTGTGCCGTTATTTTTTTTGCTAACGCTGTTTTTGTTAGGGCGGCATTTATATCAAATTCACCGTTTTGAAAAATGGTTGCGAACGGGCGGACGTAGCACTTATCCGAAAACGACAGGTGTTTGGGAAGAATTGTATTACCACGTTTATCGCATTAAAAAAAACAACAAACGTCGCAAAAAACAACTTAGCAAAATGGTCGATCAATTTCGACAATCCACCGAAGCCTTGCCCGATGCTGCCGTCGTTTTAAATGCAAGCGACGAAATCGAATGGGCAAATAAAGCCGCCCGCGAAGTTTTAGGATTGAAACGTTCTGATAAAGGGCAACGCATTCCGAATTTAATCCGATTTCCTGAATTTATTCAGTATTTAAAATCGAAGCAATATGATGAACCTGTAACAGTGCCTTCACCCGTAAATGAAAATGTGACGTTAGCCGTCCGAATTATCAATTACGGTGTCGGTTTGCGTTTATTGTTGGCACAAGATGTGACGCAATTAAAACAAATGGAGCGGATGCGAAAAGATTTTGTGGCGAATGTGTCACACGAATTACGCACGCCCTTGACGGTTATTAAAGGTTATATCGAAACGCTTCAAGATTTTGATGAGGGCGATTCGCCATTGCTGACAACCTCTTTGAAAAATATGCAGGGACAAACGGATCGAATGCAACATTTGGTGGACGATTTATTGTTACTCGCGCATTTAGAAACCAAAAATAAAAAGCATGAAGTCGTCAATATTCCCACATTACTAAAACAAATCTGCAACGAAAATGACGCGACCTTAGAACTGGGACGAATTCAATTAACATTGGATTCGGATGCTTATTTGTTCGGTGAAGAAAATGAATTACGCAGTGCCTTTACAAATTTATTGGGCAATGCTTTGAAATACTCGCCCGAAGAAACGACGGTAAAAATTCGGTGGCATCAAACCGAAAATGCTTTGCTACTTGATGTGATTGATGAAGGAGAAGGACTTTCTCAAAGTGATATTGTGCGAGTCACTGAACGTTTTTACCGTGTTGAAGCCAAACGTACTAAAAAAATAAATGGAACGGGGTTGGGATTAGCGATTGTGAAACACGTTTTAATGCGGCATGATGCTCAACTCATTATTCGCAGTGAATGGGGAAAAGGCAGCTGTTTTCAATGTGCTTTTCCGTTAAAACGTTTAAGGCGAAAATGAAGTTTATTGCACGTCACTATGAGGAAGGATAGAGTCATGAAAGAAAAAATAAAAAAACTCTTAAACAACTTTTTAATCGGTATTTTTGCGGTCATTCCGCTTGTTATTGTCATTAACATTCTGTTTTTCGTGAAGGATTTAATGGCGGATATGGTTCGTTTTGTTTATGGCTATGCAGATAACACGATTTACACCATTTTATTTTTGACATTAAGTTTTGTTGTGCTGGTTTCAATTGGGCATAAATTAGCGGTAGAAGGTCGCGTTTGGTTTTTGGCGTTGATTGATACGGTGATTGAGAAAATTCCATTCTTGAATACACTTTATCGTGTTTTGAAAAAAGTGATTAGTATGTTTTCGTCACAAAATCAAACTGTAGCGAAAGAAGTGGTTTATGTGGAATATCCTAAAGACGGCGTTTGGGTTCCCGCGTATGTGACTAACCGCTTTGAGACGAAATATGTGCTGTTTATTCCGACATCACCTAATCCAACGTCAGGATTTACAGTCGTTGTTGATAAAAGCAAAGTGATAAAATCTAAAATGAACATCGAGGAAGCAAGCAGTTTTATTGTGAGTATCGGTGTGGATTACGACAAAATCTCAGAATTAAACAATCTTCCTTAAAAATTGGGTTGATTTCTTCTTTTACAAAAACGCTCTGACATTAAAAATCAGGGCGTTTTGTTTTGTGATTGATTTTAAATCGGTAACTAAATCGGTTTTATCTCTGTCAAACCTATTTTTTCTAGGCAAAGACAGTGGGATTTTTCGACTAATTTAATAAAAATTGAGCTGATTTTTTTCAGTGACTGTTAGATAATGCCTCGCAACTTACTTATAAGAATAACTACAAAAAGGTTTTAAGACTCATGCAGAGACAATCCAGTTTCACCCGCGAAGAATTACTTCAATCTGGTCGTGGCGAATTATACGGACCAGCAAACGCACAACTTCCTTTGCCGAATATGTTAATGATGGACAGAATTACGCATATTTCTGACGAAGGTGGCACATTCGATAAAGGTGAAATTATCGCCGAACTCGATATTACGCCTGATTTATGGTTTTTCGATTGTCATTTTCAAGGCGACCCTGTGATGCCTGGTTGCTTAGGTTTAGATGCAATGTGGCAGTTGGTCGGCTTTTACTTATGTTGGATGGGAGGACCTGGGAAAGGTCGCGCACTTGGCGTTGGCGAAGTGAAATTCACTGGGCAAGTGTTACCAACGGCTAAAAAAGTTACTTATCGCGTCAATTTGAAGCGTGTGATTATGCGTAAATTGGTCATGGGCATTGCAGATGCAACGATGGAAGTTGATGGCAAAGTAATTTACGAAGCCACCGATTTGCGCGTCGGTTTATTTACGTCTACGGAAAATTTTTAGGAGCAAAACAATGAAACGTGTTGTCGTTACAGGATTAGGCATTGTTTCTAGCATTGGAAATAATCAACAAGAAGTCACCGATTCGTTGAAAGCGGGACGTTCAGGTATCGTTTTTTCTGACGTTTACAAAGAAATGGGCTTACGTAGTCAAGTTGAAGGCGCGATTAAAATTGAAATGGATAATTTAATTGATCGTAAAATTCGTCGTTTTATGGGCGATGGCGCGGCGTTCAATTACATTGCGATGCAACAAGCGATTGATGATTCGGGTTTGAGTGAAACAGAAATTTCTAATTTCCGCACAGGTTTAGTTATGGGTTCAGGTGGACCTTCGACGGCGAATGTGGTTGAAGCGGCTGATATTTTGCGCGAGAAAGGCGTGAAACAAGTCGGACCGTATCGCGTGCCGCGCACTATGTCCAGCACAAATACCGCGTGTTTAGCGACACCGTTTAAAATCAAAGGCGTGAATTATTCGATTACGTCGGCTTGTGCGACCAGCGCACATTGCATTGGTCATGCAATGGAATTGATTCAAATGGGCAAACAAGATGTGGTTTTTGCTGGCGGCGGCGAAGAAGTCCATTGGACAATGTCGGTGTTATTCGACGCAATGGGCGCAATGTCCTCAAAATATAACGATGCACCAACTACCGCTTCACGCCCTTACGATGAAAGCCGCGACGGGTTTGTGATTTCAGGCGGCGGCGGTGTTTTAGTCATTGAAGAACTCGAACACGCTAAAGCGCGTGGTGCGAAAATTTACGCAGAATTGGTCGGTTACGGCGCAACTTCTGACGGTTACGACATGGTTCAACCCTCAGGCGAAGGTGCAATTCGTTGTATGCAACAAGCAATGGCAACGGTTGATGGCAATATCGATTATGTCAATGCACACGGAACAAGTACGCCTGTTGGCGATACCAAAGAATTAGAAGCATTGCGAGCCGTGTTTGGTGGTGAAAATGTGCCTTGGGTCAGTTCGACAAAATCATTAACAGGTCACGCATTAGGCGCGGCCGGTGTGAATGAAGCGATTTATTCGTTACTCATGATGCAAAATAATTTCTTGAGTGCGTCGGCAAATATCACCAATTTAGACAAAGGCGCAGCAGGCATTCCGATTGTGCGCGAACGTCAAGATAACGTCACGTTAAACACGATTATGTCGAACAGTTTTGGTTTTGGTGGCACGAATGCGACGCTGATTTTCCAACGTTACAACGGTTAAATGCCATTTAACAAACTGTTTTCAATGCGTTAAAACAAAAAAGGTTCAAGGTGAAAATCTTGAGCCTTTTACTTTTTTTATCAAAACCTTTTTCTATGACTGAACATTCCGATTTAACTCAAAAAGAACGCTTTGAATTTAACAAAATTCAAAAACGTTTGCGGCACAGCGTTGGCGATGCGATTGCTGATTTCAATATGATTGAAAATGGCGATAAAATTATGGTCTGTTTGTCTGGCGGCAAAGATTCGTACACGCTGCTCGATGTGTTGATGAATTTACAAAAAACGGCACCTGTGGATTTTGAATTATTGGCGGTGAATTTAGATCAAAAACAACCTGGTTTTCCCGAACATGTTTTGCCCGAATACCTCGAAAAAATTGGTGTGCCATATCAAATTATTGAAAAAGACACTTATAGCGTTGTGAAGCGCGTTATTCCAGAAGGTCAAACAACGTGCGGATTGTGTTCACGCTTGCGACGCGGCACGTTGTACGGTTACGCTGAAGCAAATGGCATCACTAAAATCGCACTTGGTCATCACCGCGACGATATTTTAGAAACGTTCTTTTTGAACATTTTTTACGGTGGAAAACTCAAAGCGATGCCGCCAAAACTGTTGAGCGACGACAAAAAAAATATCATTATTCGTCCACTCGCTTACACCCGCGAAAAAGATATTGAACGTTTTGCCGCGTTTAAAAATTTCCCGATTATTCCGTGTAATTTGTGTGGTTCGCAGCAGAATTTACAACGTCAAGCGATGAAGGATATGCTCAAAATATGGGACAAACAATTTCCAGGTCGATTGGAAACGATTTCCACCAGTTTACAAAACGTTGCGCCGTCACAATTAGCCGACCGTAATTTGTTTGATTTTGTGAATTTATTGCGTGAACCGAATGCGGTTGCGGATACAAATTTAGATTTATTGGCGTTGTAATGCACGAATTATCATTGCTCGAAAATGTCCGTACGATTTTAGAAGAACACGCAAAAAACCAAAATTTTGAACGTGTTGAAGAAGTTACACTCGCCATTGGCGCATTATCGTGTGTTGAAGTTGAAGCGTTAAAATTTGCATTTCAATCGGTGATGAAAAATTCGCTTGCTGAAAATGCTACACTGCATTTCAAAACAATTGAAGGGCAGGGACGTTGTCAACATTGCGAAAAACTAACACGCATGGAAATGCTTTACGATGTCTGCCAACATTGCGGGCATTCGCGTGTGGATGTGATTTCGGGGTTAGAAATGAAAATTACAGAATTAAAGGTGAGTTAAATGTGTGGGATTTGTGGTTGTAGTAATCCGACGGGAAAATTTAGTCCCATTTCGTCAAAAGCCGATTTATTGACGATGCCTCATCACGCGCCAGAACAACATTCACCTGCTGAAAAAGCACGTTTGATTGAGGTTGAAGATGATTTGCTCGGTAAAAATAATGCGTATGCGGCAGAAAATCGTGCGTATTTTGAAAAAAATAACATTTTCGTGTTGAATTTGGTTTCCAGTCCAGGTGCTGGCAAAACGACCTTATTGGTTGAAACGATTAAAGCGTTAAAAGATAAATTCCCGATTGCGGTGATTGAAGGCGATCAACAAACTGAACATGATGCAGATAGAATTCGCGCAACAGGCATCCGTGCGTTACAAATCAACACGGGGCGAATGTGTCATTTAGACGCGCATGGGATTGGTCATGCGGTTCAATCGTTGGGCATTGAAAAAAATAGCTTTTTGGCAATTGAAAATGTCGGAAATTTGGTTTGTCCATCATCATTTGATTTAGGCGAGGCACATAAGGTCGTTGTGCTTTCTGTGACCGAAGGTGAAGACAAGCCATTGAAATATCCTGATATGTTTCATGCGGCAGATTTGATGATTCTCAACAAAATAGATTTGTTGCCGTATGTCGATTTTGATGTGGAACGTTGTGAAGAATTTGCGCGGCGAGTGAATCCGAAAATTCAAATTCTAAAATTGTCCGCGACGAAAAGCGATAATTTTTCGTCGTGGACAGATTGGCTAACGTCAAAAATCAAACCGTAATTTGCGAAATTGCCGTTTTTGCCAATGGCGATAAACCTTCACCATCGTGATTTTTCAA
>CANKON010000037.1 GCA_947484105.1 Methylococcaceae bacterium
TAACCGATGAAAAACGCTGGTATGCGTTCGGTGGCGCGTTGGTATTATTCGCTTATATCGTCAAAGTTGCGGTCACAAAAAGCATTTTTTAATTTCTTTTAAAGGGTAAAAACATGGCTGTCGGACAAACAGATTTTCCCAATATGCCGCCGATTTCTGGTATTCAAATCGGTACAACGAACGCAGGCATTAAACAAACGGTGCGTGATGATTTGTTGATTTTTCAATTTTCAGAAACTGCAACTTGTGCGGCCGTTTTTACTCAAAATGCGTTTTGTGCTGCGCCTGTTGTGTTAGCACGAGAAAATTTGTTGCAATCTCCACGCTGGTTGTTAATCAATTCAGGCAACGCCAATGCAGGAACAGGCGAGCAAGGCATGGTTGATGCGCGTCAAACTTGCGATGATTTAGTACAAATCACAGGTGGAAAAATGCAGCAAGTGTTGCCTTTTTCGACAGGTGTTATTGGTCAATCGTTGCCTGTTGAAAAAATTAAAAATGCGTTGCCGAAAGCCGTTTCAAATTTAGCGGAAAATAATTGGGAAAATGCCGCGCGTGCAATTATGACGACTGATACGTTTCCGAAAGGCGTGTCGAAAGAAATTTCGTTAAATGGTGAAACAATCACGATTAACGGCATTTCTAAAGGCGCGGGCATGATTCAACCGAACATGGCAACGATGCTGAGTTTCATTGCAACCGACGCAAAAATCAGTCAGCCTTTGTTGCAGCAATGTTTGTCGAATGCGACAGAATTATCATTTAACCGAATTACGGTAGATGGCGATACTTCGACAAATGATGCGTGCGTTTTAATGGCAAGCGGTTGTTCAAATGCACCTCAAATTTTGGCAGGTTCTGAAAATCACACTCTCTTTTCAGCCGCAATTTTAGACGTTGCGAAAGCATTAGCGGAATTGATTGTTCGTGATGGTGAAGGTGCTACGAAGTTAATGCGAATTGTTGTTTCTGAAGCCTCAAGCGATGCTGAAGCGGTTCAAGTTGCAAAAACTATCGCGCATTCTCCGTTGGTAAAAACCGCCTTTTTTGCCAGCGATCCGAATTGGGGCAGAATTTTAGCCGCAGTTGGACGCGCGGGCGTTGTTGAAATGGAACTCGAAAAAATTCGACTTTATTTGGATGATGTTTGTATTGTGCGTGATGGTGGACGCGCTGCCGATTATACCGAAGAAGCAGGACAAGCGGTGATGAATCAAGCTGAAATTCAAATCGGCGTAAAACTCGGACGCGGCGATTTTTCACAAACTGTTTTGACCTGCGATTTCTCGTATGATTATGTGAAAATTAACGCAGAATACAGAACGTGATTCTAGTGTTAAACTTCACCACCTAAATTCTTAAATTCTAATTCTGAGGTTATGCTGAAATGAAAAAACTTCCGCTCATTTTGTTGCTTGCAACTAGCACAATGTTGGTTGCTTGTAATAATGGTCAAAAAATTAACGCAAATACCGAAAAAACCGCTTATCGTTCAGCCAAAATTATCAAAACTCGTTTACCAGAAGAAAAACGAGTTGAATACGAAATGTCATTTTGGATGGTTCGAGATCAGAAAAAAGATAACGCTGAATTTTTGAAAGCCATTGACGAAAAAATGCCTGATGAAATTATTTCTATGGGTAAAGAAATTTATCAAAAACGTAAAGCAGATGGTTTTGCCGAATATCAGCAATATAAAACCTGGGAAGAAATGATGGCGAAATATGACCGCGATCGGATGAGCCAAGGCAAAGCTAAATCTGACGTTAAAGAAAAAATTGGCGACCCTAAAAGCGGCAATCGTGACGTTATTTACAATATGTAATGCTATGTTTTTTAAGAAATTGACGCGCATTTTATTGTCTGTTTTTCTGTTTAGTGCGTTGACGTGCGTGGCAAGTGATGAAAAACGTGAGGCGGAATTTGCCACCGACATTCAAACCGCATTGCGAATTGGACACGCTGTGTGGCTTGAATCGGCGGGAAAAAAATTTTTAAGTTTGTACACTGACACCACAAAAAATCCCCGTTCTGGTATCGTGATTTTATTGCACGACACGGGTGGGCATCCGAATCAACAAGCGATTATTAAATCATTGCGGACTTTTTTTCCTGAACACCATTGGGCAACGTTGTCATTACAAATGCCGATTCGAGAAGTCTCCGCACCTGTTCAAGATTATTTTTCTTTAATTCCAGAAGCGAAAGCGCGATTAAATGCAGGAATTCAGTTTGCCAAAACTGAGAAGGCGGAAAAAATTGTTGTTATTGGTTATGGATTGGGCGGTCTAATCGCGAGTGCGGCGTTGACGGAAAAAACCGAAGATGTAAATGCGTTAATTACGATTAGTTTGCCCGTTCCCGAAACCAGTGAAATCAATGCCCAAACATTGCAAATTATTCCTAAAATCACCTTGCCCATGCTTGATATTTACGGCGCGTTAGATATGCCAAATGTGGTGAATAGTGCGCGAGAACGTCAAGTGGCGGGAAAAATAAATCCGAATTATCGTCAAGTAAAACTCGATGATGAAGGACATTTTTATTTGCACGATGAAGGCTTGCTCGTAAAACGCATTTATAGCTGGATTAACAAAGTGACCGAAAATTCGGCGTACTAATTTCACATTTTTATTTCTCATTTATTATGATCACACAAACAACGCCGCAATTCAGCTTTGAATTTTACCCGCCTAAAACGCCAGAAGGCGCAATCAATTTAGAAGCTGTTCAAAAAGAACTTTCACAATTAAATCCTGAATTTTTTTCCGTTACATTTGGGGCAGGTGGCTCAACACGCGACAAAACGTTTGAAACGGTTGTTAACATTCAAAAAACAGGAATTTCCGCCGCGCCGCATTTGTCTTGTGTGGCTTCGACCAAAGAAAATATCCGTTCGATTGTGAATGATTACCGCGAAAATGGCATTTCTAAAATTGTCGCATTGCGTGGTGATTTACCGTCTGGAATGATGTCAGCAGGTGAATTTCGTTATGCAAATGAATTGGTGGAATTTATTCGCGCTGAAACAGGCGATTATTTTGATATTCATGTTGCTGCCTATCCTGAAGTGCATCCGCAAGCGGCAAATTTGAATGACGATTTTAAAAATTTCAAACGCAAAGTTGATTCGGGTGCAAATGCCGCTGTCACACAGTATTTTTATAATGCTGAAGCGTATTTTCAATTTGTTGAACAATGCAAAAAAGCGGGCATTACAATTCCGATTGCTGCGGGGATTATGCCGATTACGCAGTATTCACAATTATTTCGATTTTCTGAAATGTGTGGCGCAGATATTCCACGTTGGTTACGCAAACGTTTAGAAAGTTTTGGTGATAATCGTGACGCGGTGCAAGAATTTGGTTTGGAGGTGGTCAGTAAATTGTGCCAACAATTGTTGGATGGTGGTGCGCCGAGTTTGCATTTTTATACCATGAACCAAGCAGCACCAACTTTAGCCATTTTAAAAAATCTGAATTATTAATTACGAATTAAGCCCCCCACGTTCTAACATCGCCCGTATCTAGATGGACAAAATTTGACGCTGAATAATAACCTACCCCGCCGCGTTGCATTGATAATGCGGCATCTCTAATCGTGCTAGCGTGATAGCCATCTAAACGAATATCAATCGCGCGTCCTTGCATATGCAAACTATTTTTCGCAACACCATCGCTGTGACGGCGTAAATTTGCATTCGTTTCAGGTGAACGGTAGCCAGAAATGACATTAAACGGGCGACTTACACCCAAACGTAATTTCAATTCATGCAGCTGATCAAGTAATGCTGGGTCAATCGGATGAATGTCGCCTGTGTGGTAATCACGCAAAACATAATCAATTTCTTGTAACGCATCTTCAATATATAAACCACGTTCAAAATACGTTAATCGTAAGCGATCTCCCGTGTTTGGATTCTGCAACGAAATCATTTTTGAGGGAATTTTTTGAGCAAAATACTGACGATGATCCTCATGCGATTCTAAAACCAGTGCATCATCACGATACAATCGACTGCGTGTGGGTTTGTGCGAAGCAAGTTGTATACGACTCGATTTTGAATGACCGTGGTGCTTGCCTTGTGAATGATGTGAAGCAAGTTGTTCATGAACACGACGGTGTTCACTTTTTTTCGCTAAACGAGTCGAAATTATATTTTTCAATTTTTGAGGATGTTTAGTCGTGGCAATTTTTGCTGCAACTGTTTTACTGCTGTGTTTTTGCATTGTTTTTCGAACTGCAAAATTTTTCGCTCGCGCACTCGCTACATTTGTCCCGGCTATAAATAGGAGTGAACCGCAAGCAAGATGGGTTAAAAATTTACGTCGTGAAGACACAATTTTGTCGTTAATTTCTAGGTTTTCTATTTTTGCGATTTGCATAATTTTTATTAAAAATGGAGATACTAATATTTATATTATCGAAGTGTAACATTAAATAGACCTTAAACTTATTCGATGATAATGCTAAAAATTACGATTGCAAGTAACACCAATGCGTTAAAATTTTTATAATTACTAGAATTTACTCAAAGTTTGAAAGCTAACTTACTTGATGCTTAAAACTTTTTTAATTCAAAAGTGTTAAGCTTTTTTCTTTTTTCTTTTTTCTTAAAATAAAGCGGCGTGACACCAAACTTGTTTCCAAAAATGCACAATGAACCCAAAATCTTCGGTTAAATTACGCCAGGGAATTCTCCCAGAGAAATTTTAGAGAAAAAACGATGATAAAACTAATTGTAAATGTCGGCAGCACTTCAGTAAAAACCCAATTATTCGACAATGAATTACACGTCAAAGCCATATTAAATGCCGATTATGGTGCAACATCAGGTTTATTCATTGATGGCATCAATGTGAATGGTGAAAAATTTTCATATCACGACGCAAACATTCACGACGCAAAAAATACCCTCGCATTTCTTTATCAACAGTGGCAAAAATGGCTAGTTGAGAATGATTTAAAACTTTCTGCAATCGGGCATCGTGTGGTTCATGGCGGCGCGAATTTTAAAAAAATGACACCGATTAGCCTCGACGTTCTAATCCAAATTGCCGAGCTCGATAATTACGCGCCACTCCATAATCCGCTCAATCGTTTAGGAATTGAAATGGCAGCGGAATCATTTGCTAAGATCGCACAATTTGCTGTTTTCGATACCGCATTTCACCGTAAAATTCCAGATTACGCGGGGCGTTATGCCATTCCAGAAAATTTATCTGAAAATGTTGATTTTTACCGTTACGGTTTCCACGGTATTTCTTGCCAGCACAGCACTTATGCGGCTGCAAAAATTCTTAATAAATTGCCCGAAAATTTGAATTTAATTATTTTACATTTAGGCGGTGGCGCAAGTGCAACGGCGGTTAAAAATGGTGTTAGCGTTGATACATCAATGGGATTTTCACCCACAGAAGGCTTAGTTATGGCAAGTCGGTGTGGTGACATCGATCCAATGATTTCGCTAACGTTGCAACGCGAAGGCAAATCGATTGACGACATCAATCGACTTTTAAACAAAGAAAGTGGTCTAAACGGCGTGTGCGGCGAAACGGATATGCGAGCCATTTTGCAACGTGCTGAACAAGGTGATAAAGCATGTTTGTTAGCCTTAAATCTGTTCTGTTACCGCATTAAAAAATACATCGGATCTTATTTTGCTGTGTTAAATGGCAAGGTTGATGCGTTGATTTTCACGGGCGGGATTGGTGAAAACGCGCCTGCGATTCGGCAACAAATTTTAGACGGTTTGGACGGATTAAATTTGCCAGTCGTTTTAGTCATTCATGCAGAAGAAGAACGGGAAATCGCGTTACAGATTCCAGCGTAATTCATCAAATAAAAATGCACTAAAATAAAACATGAAATGTAAAGTTGCATTATTTTGGTGCGAAATTTTTTGAAAATCTGTAATGGAAATTCTTAACCATTTGTTTTTGTTGTTTTTTAGTGAATGGCACATTATCTGCAATGTTAGTAAAAAATATCAATCTTTTTAGGAAAATTTATTTATGAAAATGCAACAAAAACGTAATCATTGCCGAATGCTAAAAGCGGTAACAGGGAGTTTATTACTTGCAGGTTTTATCGCAAATGCTCATGCGGGAGCGATTGCCGATTTAACAGGTTACGATGCAAACGAAACCTCGTTGTTAAAAAACAACGGAATCACAGTTGGTGGCTGGGCAAACACAGGTATTACTTACAATGCCTCAAATCCTGCAAATAATTTCAACGGCACGGTAACGTTTGGTGATCGTTCAAGTGAAGTGCAATTAAATCAATTAAACCTTTTCATTCAACGTGCGGTTGCAACGGAAGGTTCAGGTTGGGATTTTGGCGGACGTTTTGATGCAATGTTCGGCAGTGATGCAATTTTCACACAATCCTACGGTTCGCTCGGCGGACATTGGGATAGAAAACTCATCAATGAACGTTTTTACAATTTGGCAATGCCACAAGCCTACGCCGAAATTTACGCGCCATTTGGCAACGGTTTAAACATCAAAGTCGGACATTTTTACACGCCAATCGGTTATGAAACCGTTCCTGCGCCTGATAATTTTTTCTATACACACGCTTATACCATGCAGTTTGGCGAACCGTTCACGCATACAGGTGTGTTGTTAAATTACACGGTTGATGCAAATTGGTCGGTTGTCGGTGGCGCATTAACAGGCAGTGAAACTGGCGGTTGGGATGGCGCATTTGACCAACAACTTGGAAATTGGGGCGGCTTACTTGGCGCAACGTGGACAAGTAACGACAAAGGTACATCGCTTAATTTAACAGGCACATACAGCGAAACGTCCGAAACAAACAGCGCGGCGTGGGCAATGTATAGTGCGGTTTTCAAGCACAACATCACAGACAAAACCCATTTGATTTTGCAACATGATCACGGCTTTGCAAACGGTGCGGCAACAGGTGGCACTGATGCAACGTGGTATGGCGTAAATACACATTTAATTTATGACATTACTGACACGTTATCAGCGGGCGTTCGTGGTGAATGGTTCCGCGATCAAAATGGTGTGCGTGTTTTCTCTCCCGCCAGAGCGGGTGGAATTGCTAATGCGGCAAGTTATTACGCCGTAACGGCGGGTGTAAATTGGAAACCCAAAACATGGCTAAGTGTGCGTCCAAACGTGCGTTACGATTGGGCGGATGGCACGGATGCAATCAATGGCGGTCAATACCGTCCATTCGGAAATTCAAAACAAGACCAATTTTTATTCTCGACCGATTTTTCAATCACTTTCTAATTTCACGAAGGCAAAGCTATGAACAAATTTTTGTGTAGTTTAAGTGGGGTATCGTTACTTAGCGCGAGTGCGCTCAGTTTTGCAGAGGAAGTTGCCGCACCAACCGTTAACAAAGGTGACACCGCTTGGGTGATGCTTTCGACGATTTTAGTAATTTTGATGATTGTGCCAGGTTTAGCGTTGTTTTATGGCGGTATGGTTCGCGCTAAAAATATGCTTTCCATCTTGATGCAAGTTTTTGTCATTTTTTCAATGATTGCGCTTTTATGGACAATTTATGGCTACAGCGTGGCATTCACAGAAGGTAATGCGTTTTTTGGCGGTTTGAGCAAAATGTTCTTAAAAGGCATTACGCCTGATTCACTTGCCGCAACATTTAGCAAAGGCGTAGCCATTCCCGAATTTGCGTATGTGGCGTTCCAATTAACCTTTGCAGCAATTACACCTGCCATCATTATTGGCGCGTTTGCAGAACGTATTAAATTTTCAGCGGTTTTATTATTTACCGCGATTTGGTTCACTTTTTCATATTTACCACTCGCACACATGGTTTGGTATTGGGCAGGTCCTGACGCTTACACCGATGCAACAGCAGCAGAAGCCGCAACGGCAACAGCAGGCTTTTTATTCCAAAAAGGCGCGTTAGATTTTGCAGGCGGTTCAGTTGTTCATATCAACGCGGGCGTGGCGGGTTTAGTCGGCAGTTTGTTAATTGGCAAGCGTATCGGTTACGGACGTGAATCCCTTGCACCACATAGCGTCACGATGACGATGATCGGCGCGTCTTTACTTTGGGTAGGTTGGTTTGGTTTTAACGTCGGCTCAAACTTAGAAGCGAATGGTTTAGCAACCTTAGTCTTTTTAAATACATTATTAGCCACTGCAGCGGCAACACTTTCATGGATGGGTGCAGAATGGCTCATGCGTGGCAAACCGAGTATGTTAGGCGCGGCTTCAGGTGCAATTGCTGGTTTAGTTGTCATTACGCCAGCTTGCGGCTGGTCTGGTGTGATGGGCGCAATTTTCTTAGGTTTAGCATCAGGCGCGGTTTGTTTTTGGGCAGTCACCATTTTGAAAGCAAAATTGAAATATGACGATTCACTTGACGCATTTGGTGTTCATGGCATCGGCGGCATCGTAGGCGCATTAGGTACAGCCGTTGTGGCAAATCCAGCATTAGGCGGGACAGGTGTTTGGGATTATGTTGCTAACGCTGCGGCTGAATATAATTTTGGCGCACAATTTATTAGCCAATTTTGGGGGGTCGCGGTCGCGGTAATTTGGTCTGCGGTAGTTTCTTATGTTGCTTATAAAATTGTTGATTCGGTTGTTGGTTTGCGTGTCAGCGAAGAAGATGAACGTCAAGGTTTAGACACAACAACACATGGCGAAACAGCTTATCACCTATAATTTTTGTGTAGAAGTGGTTATGATTGTTGTCGCAGTTTTTAACCTCTTCTCTCACTTTATTTAATCGAGATAATTATGAAACTTATTACAGCAATTATTAAACCGTTCAAAATGGACGACGTGCGTGAAGCCTTATCTGAAATTGGTGTTGCAGGTGTAACAGCAACAGAAGTTAAAGGTTTTGGTCGTCAAAAAGGACACACTGAACTTTATCGCGGCGCAGAATATGTGGTCGATTTTTTACCAAAAGTAAAACTTGAAATTGCTGTCGCTGATGACGTGGTTGACAAAGCGGTTGAAACGATTGTGAAAGCCGCAAACACAGGCAAAATTGGCGACGGAAAAATTTTCGTGTCAAATTTGGAACAAGTCATTCGTATTCGTACAGGTGAAACTGGCGAGGAAGCAATTTAATTGTTATGCAAACGAAAGTTAAATTTCAGACGTGGCTTCTTGCCGCGTCTTTTTTTATTTTGCCGCAAACTATTTTTGCAGCAGAGTTAAATCAGGCGAACACCGCATGGGTTCTGACCTCAACAGCCTTGGTTTTGTTTATGACAATTCCAGGGCTTTCCTTGTTTTACGGCGGTTTAGTTCGCAGTAAAAACGTGCTGTCAGTGTTGATGCAATGTTTTGCGATTACTTGTCTCGTGTCGCTTTTGTGGCTCGCAGGCGTTTATAGTTTGATTTTTGCGGACGGCGGCGAGTCGCAAGCGTGGATTGGCAGTTTTGCGAAAGCATTTTTGCCTAATA